>DAWB01000164.1:9233-10179 GCA_002505805.1 Methanosaeta sp. UBA80
TTGTCTGCCACATTCATCTGGGCGGTTACTTTGCGGGGGGTGAACTGCTGGGCATGCTCCACCAGATGCTCCACGATCTCCCTCTTAATGTCGGAATACTCCTTGAGGTTGGATACGTGCCGGTCCACCATGGCGCAGGCGATGGTNNGCCCATGACCTTGATGTCCTCGCCGATGGCGGGATACTCCTTCATCATCCGCATCATCTCCCGCTCTGTATTGTAAACTATGTTCTCCGTCTCGGATAGGGGAGCATAGCCCACACCAAANNGATGGAACCTTGCGGCCGAAGACATCCCTCAGATCAGAGGACCCCATGCCTATCTTGGCATCCAATATGATATGATTGTTAACATCAAGGTTGGACAGCGACTCACTTAAGAGCTTTCTCGCCGCCTTGATGGCTATGGTGTCCACGGGGATCTCCTCTTCCTTGAAGACCCTGGTAGCCCGACCGGTGAGAAGAATGTAAAGGGGGCAGATGACCTCGCCTCCCCCAAAAACTGGCCTGGATCTTCCCGCGACAATCTGGGTCTTGTCGGTATTGTGATGCAGCACCGCTCCAAATCTATCANNCCATCCGCCACGCTGTCCGGGTGTCCAATGCCCTTGCGCTCTACGAGCTCGATCTCCTGCTGCTCCAAAGGCCTCTGATTTAGGCGTTCCACCTTGATATTTCTCTTCATGACCAATCCTCTGATTTGCTATGATAGATTATCCGCTCGATCTCCGGGCTCCAATGAAGCCAATTATCATATTAAGGCTTCGCACCCCGTAAGGGCAATCATGCAGTCTGGAAAAGAAAAAAGTCACTGGGTGAGGCCGACACGCCACTTGAGCATCCTTTCCTCCACCACATAGCGGAAAGTTCGATCTATGGCCAGGCCTAAGAGGCCCAGCACAATCATGTACATGAAGACCTCATCCATGCGGTAGTGGCCGTAGGA
>DAWB01000164.1:10192-23430 GCA_002505805.1 Methanosaeta sp. UBA80
ACCCCGAACATCTCCGCCGCCACCAGGCACATCCAAGCGATTCCCATGGCAATCCTGATCCCTGCAGCGATAGAGGGAAGAGCCTGGGGCAGGGCCACATACCTGATCAGATCTATGTCCCTGGTTGCGCCCAGAACCTTGGCCGACTCCACATAAACCCTGGGAAGGCCCTTGAAGCCGGCATAGGTGTTGATTAAAATGGGAAAGACGGCTCCCATGAAGATGATGAATCCTGCCGCGCTGTTGGTTATGCCAAACCAGATTATGGCAAAGGGAATCCAGGCCAGAGGCGGTATCGGCCGCAGCAGCTCTACAATGGGGTCCATGATGCTGTCCGCCACTTTAAACCAGCCCATGATCATCCCCGCTGGCAGAGCCACCAGCAGTCCGGCTCCAAGTCCAATGGCAAAGTGCAGAGAGCTGACCGGCAGGTCCTCGCTGATAATGGAAGACCAATTTTCCAAAAAGGCCTGCACCACCTGAATGAAGCCGGGCAGGGTGAGAGAATCATCCACCAAAAAGGCGGCCAGCTGCCAGATGGCCAAAAATGCCAGGATGGAAAGAGAGGAGATGCCCTGATTCTTCAGAGCACTCCAATATCTCTTATATTTATTCAGCTCCCTTCACCTTCTGGTAGAAGCTGGTATCGAAGAGATCATCCTCGGCTAGTTTTTTCTTGGTATAGCCCATATCATAGTTGACTGCCGCAAACTCCACTGTGGAAGAGACCTGAATCTTGGGATCGCTGACCCAGCTGCCGTCCCAGTTGTCAATGGAATGCTTGATCTCAGTGAGGTTGGCTTTGGTCTTCTTGGAGTATATCTCCGCCGCCTCTTCAGGATGCTCATTGATATAATCGGTTGCCTTGATATGGGTCCTGATGATCTGCTCCACCAGATCCGGCTGCTCTCGGATCAGCTTGTCGCTGACCACCAGGCAGCAACAGGCATGGTTGGGCCACATCTCGCCGGAGTGAACCACGATATCGCCCTTGCCCTTCAACTCGATTACGGATGGGGCAGGATGGGGCAGGAATACTCCATCTACTGCTCCGGCAGAGATGGCGCTCTGGGCCGGTCCGGGATCCATGGCCTTGATATCAATTGAATTTGCATCTACCCCCTGGTCCTTCAGCCACTTCTTCATGACTGTATCCTGAATGGATCCCGGCGGGAAGGTGCCGATGGAAAGGCCGACCATGGACTGCGGCCCGCTGTAATCCTTATCCGGCCTGAGAACCAGATCCGAGCCGTTGATATTGACCGCCGCCACAATCTTGGCCGGAAGCCCTGCCGATATGGCAGAGATGGGTGGGGCAGATCCCACATAAGCTATGTCCAGCTCTCCAGCTACCATGGCCTGCATCTCGGGAACACCGGTGGGAAACTCAAATTCCTTGACCTCAGTTATGCCGAAGGGCTTGAGGTCATCCGCCCACCAGCCCTTTTCCATAGCCACCATCTCTGCGATCTGATGGGTGCTGGGCTGATAGCCAATGCGCAGAGTGGAGATCTTTCCGGTCATCTTCTCCTGAGATGTGGCATTTTCCTCCTTCTCCGGAGAGGAGATGCATCCCAGCGACATCACAGCTACCGCCGCCAGGATAGTTATAATAATAAATTTATTCAAAGACATCACCTGGTGCCAAGGTCTCTTCATCCAGGAGCCGTATAAAGCAGTTTCCCGCCGCAGAGATTATTTTTCTCAAAATGGACAATGAGCAGAATTATTTCTCTAATTGTGTTAATTGAGAAAAACAATCTTAATTTTTAAAGAAATCCCGCAGCTTGCTGCGGGGATGGTCAGGAAACCGTCTTAAGGAAAGCAGCTTGTTCTGCATGCAATAATTGAGGTAAAAAAGGCAAATCATTGTGCTTATAGTTCCAGATGCATGAGAGTTTTTGCCACGAAAATTACGGATCCCATTCCCCACGGCATGTTCTCCGTGGCCACGGGATCACTGGGCGGTCCAGCCTTCATGACAGCAGCCATGCCTTCGCCCGCGAGAACGGGCAAAGCCTGCGAATTCCCTATATCTTAAGCTTTCAGGCCATATTTATATAAATGGGCAAGATAGCTGGAAACGACAGACGTTACCCAAGCCAGATCCAGGGCTACCTTGATAGCTGCTATCACGAATCCATGCACCATGCACCATTTCGCTCCACAGGAGTTCAGTCCCTCTGGATATGCAGATTGCAAAAGATACGATCAGATATAGGCAAGAAAATCCTGCCACTCTCGCGAGAGCTAGACCTGCGCTTGAGATGGAAGACTTGGGCTATCAGAACTGCAGGAAAAAGATTAGAAAGGAATGAAGCGGTCTAGATGTAGACCGCTGTTCCAGGCTCGACATTGATAATCTTGGTGCCGCCTCTCTCAAAGAACATTGTCTTGGGATAGTTGAACTGACCGTCGTAGACCCTGACCTCATGGTTCTGGTTTCCAGCCACATTGAAGCTGTATCTTCCATCCAGAGGATCTCCACCCGTCCCCTCAGTTCCTATGTATATGCCGTCCAGGAACACCTGATAGCCGCGCATGCCCTGGGAGACTATTGTTGCTGTGGAGTCGCCTCCGGTTGGAGCAGCCGGCTGATTTGCTGCCGGGATGGGAGCAGAAAACTGAACCAGCGGATATGAGGACATGGATATAGGATAAGCTCTGAATGAAGATCTGGTTTGAGCATATTGCATGGTCTCAGACCAATTTTTCGCAAACGGCTCCCAGGTCATTTTTCCAAGCGAATTCAACCTGAAGTCGGAATAGTAAGGCAGAGTACCATAGTAGGGGAACACTCCATATGGGCCCGGATAATAGCCTTTGGATTGATAGGTCTGGCCGACTATTGGGCCGGAGTAGAAGATGGGATCGGTGAAATATTTGCCTATATCCCCGTGATACGATCCTACATACCCGCCCTCAAGCCAGTCCTGTCCCCAGCAGACGCCGATCATCAGGCACAGGGCGATAGCTGATAGGCATATGATATCTCTTTTCATTGTCATAATACCACATAGCGCCATCTGCATTGATAGGATATAACATTTCGCAGAGGAGGATGAAATCAGATTCCAGCCATGAGAGCGTCCCTGCGAAGATAATTTATGCTATAAGGTAACCAGTTTTATGGATTGAAATGAAGACTATATTTATGCTGCTATTTGTATTATCCTGTCTCTTCTCCGCTGCCGGAGCACAGAGCAATCCTCACTACATGACCACCGATCCGGCCCTGAGCGAGATGCTCACATCTATCAATATGCCCAGGCATACCGGAAATGCCTCTTTTGCGACCGTCAGCGCCGATCCGGCCATCAGAGAGATGCTGATCTCCATGGATATGCCACGGTATGCAGGAAATGTCCCTGTAGAGATCATATCTGGAAGCTGGCAGATCGGTCTCTCAGAGGGAGAGAATATTCATCTGACGCTTCAGCAATCAGGCTCGGCAATCTTTGGCAAAGGGACAATTTCTACAAGCACGCTATCCCAGGAGGCCTTTGCCAGTGGATCTATCTCCGGAAGCAGCTTGAATCTGGAGGTCTTGCCCGAGAATGCTACTGAGCTTTATGCCATCTCAATAGATATCACCCGCCTTCCATATAAGGGAACATATGTTGTATTTCTGGCCGACTCCAGCCTGCAAACAGGGACGATTACCGCTAGCATGAATGCGAGCGCTTAATCCCATTCTTTTTAAAGAGGGGAGAAGATCGACATCATCCCGGGATAAAGGACCGCAAAGACAGCGCTCTGGGAGAAGCTATATTGACCTGGAATAGCAATAGCCGCGAAAAAGTCTAATATGATCGAAGGTTCCTCAGTTCGGATCTTCATAGCTGATGCAAATATGCCGCCAAATTGCCAGGAGAGGGGCATCCCTCATGCAATATCAAGAACTTGATGGCAGAATAATTATCAGGAGCATTCTCTCTTCAGCCGCTGTCTCCTCCCAGGGCCTCCTGTAGACCGCTGATATTATGGTCTGGCCCTCCTTGATTGGCGTGAAGCTGAATATCTGCTGCCCTCCTGCACCGATGAGCGCAGGCCGCATTGGATTAATTGTGCTTTTTAATTCCATTCCACCACTTAAAAATCTTTGATCAAAATCCACAGTCCAGGTATAGCCTGTAGTTGGATTTGATTCCAAGCTTATACTAAATGTTTGGCCCAGTTCTGCCCGGATTAAATCATCGGCCACAAGCCGCTTTCCATCCACGATATAACCTTCTCCCGCCTTATAGATTATGTCATGAAGAGCTGAAGACAGATTGTCGGTCAGGTTTTGATTGTTGCTTATGTTCATTGCTTTAATGGTGTTTTGGGACTGAGCCAGGCTGATTACCTCATTATTGCTCTCTTCAAAGCAGTTGTTGGCATTGTTGGCCTGAGATATTCCCATACCTATAATCAGGATAATACCCAGCGTGAGCCATTTTCCAGGATCAGCCATATAATTTACCTTTTAATAGTAAACAACACTGAAAGCTAAAAAACTTTGTGTTGGATGCAGGCTAACCTCTTTCTTTGCAATTAATTCTGTTATAGGCTTAACCTGACTATGATAATATTAATTGCTTCGAGATCATCTTATAATCCTTTAGCAAGATACAAAGAAGTAAAGAGGTGCTTGGAGCACCCTCTCTCGGAGACAATGCCTCTATTCAATGGTCATCAATATATCTCCAGGCGTCACCGTCGTGCCGGTATTGATGTACATCTCCCTGACTATGCCGCTCTTGTTGGCCAGGATGTTCTGCTCCATCTTCATAGCCTCCAAAACGGCCACAACATCACCCTTTTCCACTCGATCCCCTTTCTCGACCTTGTAGCGAATGATAACTCCTTGCATGGGCACAGTCAGGCCATCCTTGGGCGCTTTGGGCTTGGCCTCCTCTATGGTCATGCCCGCCGGTGCAACCTTGACCAGATAGGATTCTCCATCAATCTCCACATTAAGGGCCATGGGCTCTGCATTGATAGTTGCTGATACTGTAGCATCAGGAGGTTTTTTTATGAGCTGCTCCTCAACGGCGGCTCCCTGCAGGAATTTCAAGGCCACCTGGGGATATAGGGCATAAGTGAGGTAATCCTCATCCTGCTTGGCTAATTTGAGAGCATCCACCGCCTTTTTGGCGTTTTCATACTCCGGCGCAAGCAGATCTGCCGGCCTCACTGTGATTGGTTCCTCGTCACACAGGACTTTGAGCCGCACCTTGGGGTCGATCATAGCCGGAGACTTTCCATAAAGGCCTTTTACATAGTCTTTGACCTCTTTGGGAACCATCTTATATCGATCGCCGGTGATCACATTGAGTACCGCCTGTGTGCCTACAATCTGGCTGGTGGGTGTTACCAGAGGGGGATATCCCAAATCCTTTCTGACCTTGGGAATCTCCACAAGCACCTCCTCGTATTTGTCCATCGCTTTCTGTTCCACCAGCTGGGAGACGAGATTGGAGAGCATGCCTCCTGGAACCTGGTATACCAGGACATTGGTATCTATGCGTGCCGCTATGGGATTGAAGACCGGAGAATAGATCTCCATGATCTTCTCGAAGTATCTCTTGATCTCGGTTAAGAGTTCCAGATCGAGACCCGTATCATAGGGAGTCCCCTGCAGTGATGCCACCAGGCTCTCTGTGGCCGGCTGAGCGCTGCCTCCGGAGATGGGGGACATGGCCGTGTCCAGGATATCTACTCCTGCCTGGNNTGCCGCTGGTGCAGTGGGTGTGCAAGTTTATGGGCAGGCTGACCTCCTTTTTCACCGCTCGGATAAGCTCATGGGCATTTTTGGGTGTGATGAGTCCGGCCATATCCTTGATGCATATGGAGTCGCACCCCAGCTCAGCGAGCTTGACTGCAAATTGGGCAAAGAGCTCATTGCTGTGAACCGGGCTGATGGTATAGCTTATCCCTCCCTGAATATGCTTTTCCATCTTCTTGGCGGCTTTGATAGAGCGCTCCATATTGCGAATGTCATTCACAGCATCGAATATCCTGAAGATATCCACGCCATTGATGGCCGCTTTTTCAACGAACTTATCCACCACATCATCGGCATAATGCCTGTATCCCACCAGATTCTGCCCGCGAAGCAGCATTTGCATGGGAGTGTTCGGCATGGCCTTCTTTAATGCCCTGAGCCTCTCCCAGGGATCTTCGTTCAGGTACCTGATGCAGGTATCGAACGTCGCTCCCCCCCAGGTTTCAAGAGAGAAGAACCCAACCTGGTCCATCTTCTCTGCTATGGGCAGCATATCTCTGGTCCTCATCCTGGTGGCCAGAAGAGATTGATGAGCATCCCTAAAAACCGTGTCCGTAAGCTTAACCCTGCTCATGAAGATCTTCACCTTTTCGGTCCCTATTCTTTAAATTCCCTTCGCTTCGGCTTTCATATGATCAATGGCATTGATGTTAATTCTCCAGCACAACCACGGATATGCTATATAAAACTGATGCAGGGCGTAGAAAAAACCATCCATGAATCCCTGAATCGAATCCGAAAAGATGAAAGCAGCATAGGCATAGTCTCTTGCATGAGTAGCGTTCTAGTTTTTCTTTAATATAAGCATCATGAGCTTTGGTGCAGCTCGCCATCCCCGAGTATTCTGCAAGTTTTCTTGCCCTAGGAATAATTTCGTGGCTCGCTTTCCTAACCGAAAAAGATCCGTCTCTCTCCAAGAATCCTCCGAAAATATTCCCTCGTGCTCTCCGCCAACCGGCTCTCTAAAAGCACTCTGCGATCCTGGGTTCCACCAGTAGAGCCCTTTCGAAGCTCCTTCTCTGAGGCGGTCATAACATTTTCTATGAAGTCGAAGTGTAGCAGCAGGTTGCGAATCACTTGGGCCCCACGCTGGTATGCCAGATATGAGATATTCCTTCTGCTCCTTGAGGGACCTGGCTGTCTTATGTCCATGCGCCTTATTCTCGCCCTCAATTCTCTCCCGGCGAACGAGAAGAGCGATGCATGGCCGTATGCTTCTGGCATACTGGGCTTGCGCTATATTCTTTATCGGTGATCAGAAAAATTTAACTATAATGATATACATCGAATATTTGGATTAAAAAGGGGGAAGCAAGGTGATTGGATTGAAGGAAGGAAATTGTGGAAGAATTCTTTTTGTCTGTATTTTTCTGATAGTGATGCTTATTTGTTCATCTCAGGCCATTACCACCAAGGACCTGTTGACGGCGGGAAATGCTAAAAACTCCGGGGCTATGGCGTCTATTGCAGGCTCCATGAATCAGCCACCCATAGCCAAGAGCCTGACTCCCGACGTGGAGGGCCCGCTGACAGCGGGCTCTTCAGTAACCTGGACCGGCTTTGCCTACGATCCGGAAGGAGACAAGCTGCTCTATCAGTTCTGGATCAATGGCCCAATGACCGGGAATGCCTGGAAGCCGATGACCAACTGGGATGTGAATAACAGTTGGAACTGGACTACCAGCCCGCTCGATACCGGCACCAATATCATAGAAGTGCGGGTGAGGGATGAGCGCCATGAGGGGCCCTGGGGGCACGACAGTCACATCAGCGCGGAATATGGCATCATCAATTTAGCAGGTGCCGGCGGCGGCTCAAGGTTGAACTTGAAACCCACCATCCTGAGCGTCAAATCAGATCGCAAGAGCCCTCAGTACAGGGGCACAAAGGTCACCTGGACCGCAAAGGCCTCTGATCCGGATAAGGATACCATCTTATTCCAATTCGTCCTCAAAGGGCCTTCAACCGAAGAGCAATGGCTGCCCATGACCAACTGGACCACCAGCAATGTCTGGACCTGGGATACCGGCACCTTCAGGGCCGGTGCATATATGATTGATGTTTGGGTAAGAGACGGCTACCATGCGGACATGGAGTACTCTGATGCCTCAATGATGACTCCGTTTGTGGTGATGCAGAAAGCAATAATTTTGTGAATGGACAGGTGTCCTGCATGAGTGCGCCTCGTTCTGGCGCCTCTAATCTTTTCGCCTGAGCAGCAGGATGATGACTCTGGATCATTTCATCCTGCCTGCATGGGCCTCTTCTACTCCCATCGATATGGATTTGCTATCTGCGAAGCCTTACCGCCTCTATCCCTTGTACTCTCCGCCCACCAGCTCCCGGATGCGCTCTGCGATCTTGGGTCCCACCAGGGCCACCTGCCGCAGCTCCTCCTTCGATGCCGTCATCACCCGCTGGATGGATCCGAAATGGCGCAGCAGGTTCCTGGCTACTCTAGGCCCCACGCTGGGTATGGCGGATATTAGATACTCCTGCTGCTCCTTGAGCGTCCTGGCCGTCTTGTGGCCGTGCGCCTTGGGCTCCCGTCCTTCTTTTTTCTCCTTGCTTATCAGGAGGGCGATGATCCTGGCCGTATCATCCTGATCTTCCGTAGGAATGATGGGCACACCATAATCAATCGCTACCGAGGCCATGGCTCCCTGGATGGAGGCGGGGCTCATCTGGGTGCTGTAAAAGTCCCTGCCCTCCAGGATCAAAATCGGACGATCATAGGTCCTGGCCAGGTCTGCCATCTGCCGGAAGAGATTCCTCTGGGGGTCGATAATCGATGATACGAAGTCTGATGCGGTCTTGCGCTCCACCGCCACGCGCTCGCTGATGACATAGTCCCCCACCTCCAGGTTGCGCAGGGTCACCTCCAGGCCCATGCTCTCCAGCAGCTTGGCCATATCCCGCTCCCTATAATCCACAAATATAGATCCTGGACCTGGTGGGGTGGCTTCTGCCCCCGAGCCGCCTGCCTGCCCCTCCTGATCTCGTCCTTTTCCGTCTGCCTCTCCATCTTCTGCCTCCACCCTCCATCCCTTTTCCCAATCGGCGATACTCTCTCTTATCTTCCTGCCTGCCCGGCTGGAGGCAGCATCCTCAGGACCGACGCTCTTCTCCTCTATCTGATTGGCTCGACCTTTCTCCGATCGGGAAAGGATATCTCCGCTCAGATCTCTGATCTGGCGGTTCATGGTCTTCTCCTTGCGGTCGGATATCCAGTAGTAAGCCTCATCCCGGGTTCCCCTGGCCATGAGCACCACTACCCGTCCCGCCCTGGCCCGGCCTGTCCTGCCCTTGCGCTGGATGCTGCGAATCTCGGAGGGGACCGGCTCATAGAATAAGACCATATCCGTGGCCGGAATGTCTATACCCTCCTCGCCTACCGAAGTGGCTATGAGAACATTGAACTCGCCGGACCGGAATTTTTGCAGTATCTCTGCCTGCTTTTTCTGGCTCAGCCCTTGATCATGATCCCGGCTGGCCTGGCCCACAAAACGCACCGCCCGGATCTCAGGATCGCCCTTCAGGAACTGGAGGAGCGCAGTGGCTGTATCCCGGTAGTTGGTGAAGACCATGATCCTCGAATCCGGATTGGCCTCTATCTGCTCCAGAAGTATCCTCCTGGCCGCAGCGGGCTTGGGATGCTCTGCCTTGAGATCGGCCAGAGCGACCATAATTCGCCGAAACCTGGGGTCCTGAATTATGCGGCGCGAGGCCTTGGAGCCGCTCCTGGAGAGCGCTTCCCCCTCCAGCCTCTGAAAATACCTGGCCAGAGCATCCGGTCCCTGAGTCTCCGCCAACTCCACGGCGTGATAAAGCTTTAGTATCTCCGCCAGAATAGAAATGGCAGCGAAGGTGCTCTTATTGGTGGAAACCCTTGCAGAGGACATCAGGGATGCCTGCAAGCCCAATAGCTCCTTTTTAGACGACCTTATGCTTATGCCCAGGGGGCTATCTCCCAGCCGGTTCAGCGCATCAATTCTGGTCTGAAGAAGATCCTGAATACAGCTGCGTATGGCCAGAAGTTCCCTCGGCACAGTGAGCTTGACCCATTCTATCTCCCTTTCGTGAACAAACAAGGCGACATCCGGATCACTCTCCGTCCTGGTCTGGATCTTCTCAATGCCAAGGTTGCTGCAGATCTCGGCTATCTTCTCGCTCTGGCTTCCCGGGCTGGCGGTGATGCCCATGATCAGGGGACTGTTGGCCTCGCGACGGTAGCGTTCGGCGATATAGACATAGGCATAGCTTCCCACTGCTCGGTGAGCCTCATCGAATATGATCAGGGAGACATCGGCAAGATCGATTCTGCGGGAGAGTATATCATTTTCTATAACCTGCGGCGTGGAGACCACAATGCTTCCTCGGTCCCAAAGCTCCATCCTGACCTCCGGCGGGCTCTCTCCGGTCATCATTACCACCCTGTCCCCATCCCTCAGCACGCGCTTTAAGAATGATGCATGCTGCTCCACCAGGGGCTTGGTCGGCGCCAAAAAGAGGACCCTGCCCTTGTCCATTCTGGCCAGAAGAACCATCAGGGCGATAACCGTCTTGCCCAGGCCAGTGGGCACTACAATAAGACTGGAGGCCTCTAGGGCCTGAGCGGCCAGATCCATCTGAAATAGCCGCTTTTCCACGGTTTGAGGCAGCAGACGGGGATGCTCCAGATATACGGCCATGAGTTTCCTTGCGGTTTTCATCGTATTATATCTTCGTCTGAGCGGCGCATTTAGCGCGAAGGTACTCCTTTCCTTCTCCTCTCGCCGCGAGTCCTCAGGGCATGATTGAGGCACTGTTCGGCCTGGCCTATTCCATTGATAGGTTGATTGATGCACATTTATTAATTGTATTATATCATTTCTTCTATACTTGTCCTGGCATCTTCGCCTAGCGCTTTCCTTGGATCGGCCATTGAACTGCTGGCATAGCCTGGTTCAAAGGTTAAATTTATATAATATCAAAGTATCAGTTTGATAGAAGAGCTAAAAAAGGCTCATTTAGTGAAATAGCTTAATTTGATCGCTTAAAGGAAACGGGGGCGAAAAGAAAAATGAAGGGAGTAATAGTAGTAGTATCTGTACTGGTGCTTGCCCTTATGGGGGGTTGCGGCATTGTGCTCGCCAATCCGCCACTGGTCCCGCCAATACAGTATGAACAGTTCTGTGAAGCACAAAAGGTAGCAGGAACTGGCATTGTGGACGTCAGCACATCTATCGTGGATAAGAAGATTGCTCTTGAGTATTACAACACCATGGCTGGAGATGGCGATCTGGAGCTTGACTCTGAACATAAGTATTCTCAGAATCCAGAGAAGATTGCCACAGAGGTCGAATCAGTCAATAACGGCAAGAAGGCAGGCTTTAACCTGATTGAGAACACCAAGATGACCTATGCCGGCAACACGCCTCTTGTGGGTGGCAAGCTCCTCAATTCCAAGGCCTTCTATGGAGGAATTGGCGCTCAGGTTCAGGAGATGTTCTCGGTATATGAGATGGAAAAGGATGAGACCTCATTCTTTGCATCCACTACCCCATACAATCCCTTGAATTGCACTCCATGCTGCGGAAAGGAGGGATATCCTCCCTGCAAAGATCCGCGCTGTCCAGGCGACTGCCCGGACAACAGTGAGAATCTTACAGCAGCACCATGCCCGAGGCCCGACAAAGTCGATCCATGCAAAGGAGCAAACTTNNAACTGCACTCCTGAGGAGTTGATTCACTCACTTAAGAGAGCAGGACGGAATACGGCATTGGTCGAAGATCTCATGACCGCTCAGAATAATGTCTATGTCCCATCTCATGTGATCGGCATTGACACCAAGACCTCATTCAATGGTACCTGGGGCACCGATGCCACATGGCACAAGATCTTCTACAAGGACNNGATGTTCACCGGAACATTCGAGGCCGAGAAGCTGATCAAGTTCCATGAGAATCCGGTTCCTGAGAAGGAAAAGAAGCCCTGCGATGGGGTCGACTGCTAGGAATATCCCTGGCAGCTTTTTTCCTCTTTTTTGGTGATTATTATGAAAAGGTTTTTGCTTATTCTGATTCTGCTGTCGATCTCCTCTCATGCGACAGTAGAAGACCAGGGTGGTGGGATGGGCTTATCCGAGGCGGGCATTCTCTCCGGCCAGTATGAGCCGGATCTTCCCGGGTATCTTCCCAGCCCTTGCTACGGTCCGTCCGATTGTCTTTCTGTATATGTGAGTCTGGCTGGATCCGGTAGCTCAAAAGAGAAAGGATATTTGACCCAAGGAAAGAGCCTGGAATTTCTGATCAGCGTTAAGAATAAGGGATCCCAGGAGGTCACGGCGACCCTGGGCATAAGCTCTCATAAGTGTCCATTGGAGTGGTTCAGCTGGCTTGAAGAGAGCCTGGTGATTCCCGCCGGCGGCACGCGAAGCAAGAGCCTTCTGGTCAGTGCCGATACCAATGCTGCAGCAGGATTATATGATTTTACGGTTGATGCGACCTCCAGATGCTGCAAATCCAACTCAGAAAGGGGCGAATTCAGAGTTCAAGCTCTGGATTATGCCTCGGAGACGGCCATAAGCGGTTCAGGACAGTTCCGGCTTAATAAAAATGTCCGATCCATGAACTCGGGGGTAAAGTCGACCAAGGATATACGATTTAGCGGCAGCGTGGATGCCCTGGTGAAGAACGAATATCTTGTGGACGGCTCCAAGGGAAAGAATCCCAACTTTGAGGCTCAGGACGCCGTGGACAACTATAATGCCATCTATCCGGGAGACTCCCTCATCGGAACCGAGAGTTTCAAAAGCTCAGCTGTATTCGGAGGAGTGGGCGCAAAACTGCAGGAGAGCTACGATCTGATGCAGATGGAGTTTGAGAGCCAGAGCTTCAATCTGCACCAGACCGGATCTCTTAAGAAGAGCGCAGAATTCAAGACCGCAGACAATTTCACCGGCTTCTACATGATCGATGCCAAGCAAGCTATTCCCGGTCAGCGGAATATGGCCGAGCGCGAGGAGTATCTTGGCTCCTTTGAGATCAGCAGAAGGATTGTCTTCCGCAATGAGGATAAATCAGAGCCTAGATGCACCGGGGTGGTCTGTGATGAAATACAGAAAAAAGACGAACCTCGTCCATTGCCTATGCCATGTTTCAGCGGTTCATGCAAAAAATTCACAGAATCACTTAATGCGTTTTCAGAATCGGCCCGCTGAAATAAATACTGGTGAAGGCTAAAAGGGGAAGAATGGATCTGACTCCTTCTTCCCTTGCTCTTGGCTCGGCGAATCAACCGGCATAAGCAAAAGGAATAAATGGTTAAAGCTCAAGTACGGCAAGAAAGGGCTCAATATTGAGCGCCCTATTGAGAAAGGAGGTTCATGAAATGAGGTTGATTCTTTCAGTCTTAGTAGTCTCAGTTCTTCTATTAGGCACGGCCGTTATGGCCAATGCGGCAGATGTTCTTGATTTAAGCACATTA
>DAWB01000186.1 GCA_002505805.1 Methanosaeta sp. UBA80
CGCCGGATCTGGTTCTGGATAAGAGCGCAGATCAGGATGCCACCGATCCCGCTCTGATTCATTACACCATAGCGGTCCAGAATAAGGGCAACAGCAGCCTGGCGGCTACTCTGACCGACCTGCTCCCGGCAGGCCTGGACTATGTGGATGCATCGCCCAAGCCGAACCGGCATGAGGGCCAGTTCCTGCAGTGGATCCTTCCCGACCTGGAGAAGGATGGCATGGCGACTATCGAGTATCACGTCCGGGCGACCATGGACGGGGTCTATGTCAACGCCGTGCATGCCGATGCCTCGGCGGTGGACGGAAGCGGCTATGATATGACCGATGCGGCGGCTAAGGTGGAGGTGCGGAGCACGGGCGTGGCTCCTAAAACCACCCGCTACGGCGGCTGGCAGGTGCCGGACTGGAATATGACCTCGCCGGATCAGGGAATAACCGTGGAGCTATCCCCGGAGGAGGATGTGGTGCAGTGAAGGAAGTAAGCAGTGGGCCATTTTGAAAGAGATGGCTTTTTTTTAATTATATAATATTTAAAGCAATAATCCAAAACCCTGATTGTAGAGGATTCCTATTTACCCTCCTTCCAGATGAAATATAGAATAATTGAGTCCTTTTTTATTCGAATAAGGCCGAATTTGCATGAATTAGCTTTTTTTTGATCATTTTTTGATAGCTTCCGCTAAGTCTAAATGACTTTAGCATTTTTCAATGTGCATAGCTGGTATAGGTTAAAAGCAAATGACGTCACCATCATTTTGACCTTAACTCGTTGGACTGTTGTTACCAATACTCTTCCTGCCCCAAATACCCTCTTTATCACTGCATGGGGTCTATCGCCGGGTGATCTCAAAATGCTGATCAGATGATTCCGTTCTTTATCGAGATCTCCAAGAGTCTTTTCTACGGTCCTGCGTTTCATGGTAAAATCAATACCTTTCGCCTGCGCACCGAAATAACCTCTATATCTGAGCACAACCTCGTCTGCCTCAGATAGATCAACCTGACTATCATGCAGCGACGCGGTGGTAGTTTCTATTTCTCGAATAAGGCAATAATCAATATCGGTTTTTTGATGCAGTTTGTATCCGAAATGAAATTTATTACCTTTCTTGGCTATTGTTCCATCTCTACTGCGGCGGATCTTAGCGTCGTTGCCTCGCGGTTTCTTGAACTGTCCTTGATCAGCTTCAATGAATGTGGCATCTTGGATCGTCCCACGTTTAACCTGTAAACCCATAGAATCCAGTTGTCTTTGAAGCTCTGCCCAGATCGCCACGTCTTTCTTGGTTTTAGCCATGCGTTCCTTGAATAGCCAAATTGTCCTGGAATCTGGGAACGGATCTGGAAAACCAAGAAAAGCCATAAATGAAATTCGATCAGCCATTTGCCTTTCAACTTCAAGGTCACTCAAGCCGTGCCATTGTTGAAGTATCAGAATCTTGAACATCAGAATAACGTCACAATTTGGCCTTCCGCCCTTCTCACTTTTATTATCATACATCTCGTCTAGTTCACGGCTAATAGGAACCCAATCGATTAAAATCGATATCTTCAACAGCCTGGACGGCTTTTGCTTCGCGCTAATGCCGCGGAGCATCCAAGTAGTAAAAGAATCCCTAGCATATAATAGTGTTAATAGTATATAAATTTTACTATAATATGTCTTAAGGCAGGTTTATAGGAATTCTCTAGGTTATGGCAAATACTTCCGAGTCTACAATTTACCTCCGGCAAAGCCACCTTCATGGCCGTGGACTGGTNNCCGGCCTAGCTGGCGCCGCTCCCTCCCGCACGCGGGTGTGACCGCCGGGGCTGCCGGGATCCGGTGCGGATCTTGTGGATAACGTGGCCACATGCCGATGTGCTATAAGTGCATACATTCGGCTCCTCGCTATTTTCTGTGTTGGGCTTGAATCCTGAGGCAGCCAGAATAGCTCCAGAGGATTCAGATNNTAAATTATATAAATACTAGAATCGATAATGGCGTCTTAGAGGGAATAAATAGTCTCATTCAAGCAGCCAAGAAGCTCCAGAGGATTCAGATCAACAAAAAATTTTATTATTACTATTTATCTTAGGTTTGGAAAGCTCCATTTCAATTTACCACATAAATCGGCGAACAGCCCAAATATAACGAGGCCATTCAAGCTTACGATAAAGCGGTTGAGTTAGATCCAAAATCTGCAATCGCCTTCAAAATCAAGGTCTTGCTCTTGAGTTCTAAGGTAAAAACGATGAAGCCATCGAGGCATACGATATGGCCATCAAGCTCGATCCTACTTATTCCCAGGCTAGCGCTACAACAAGGCTACGCTCTCGATGACCTGGGCAATATTATAGTACTTCAACGGGCCCGAGCGGTATTGTGTGTGAATGGTCTAATCCAGATCGGGGCTCAATCTCTCAAGATTGCAGATTATTTATCTTGGATTTTCCTGGCGACGCAAAAAACTAGCCTTTTAGACTCTCTGAAAGCCGGGCAATAATACCTCATCCAGCATCAGCAGCAATATTATCAGCGGCTGGTGGACCAGATATATGGTCAGAGAATTTCTTCCCAGATAGCAGAGCAACCTGGCCCATGAGCATCCGGAGACAGCAATCTGATCCAGCCAAGTAACCCTGCGCCTATATCCCGGATATAGGAGGTCACCTAAGCCCACACCAAATAGGACCACCCCAAACCAGGGCAACAGAGGCACATAATCCAGAGAATAAAATTCGGGCGAGGCCAGCCCCAGCCAGAGCAGCCAGAAATGCTCCACGCTTATCTCCGGCACATACAGGCCCAATATTATCAATATCGATCCCAATATAAAATTCTTCCATCCCATTCCCAGAAAAGGGTAAGCCAGCAGCAAAGACAGCCCGATCAGATGAAGGGCTCCGAATACAATGTAGCCCCGGCCCAGGAGCAGATATGTGACTATTGTGATGCAGAGAGCCAAGGCCAATATCCAGGCGCTGCGCCTGAAGAGCCTCCACTTAAACCGATCCTGACGGCCCAGCCGCTCCGCCCGGGAGAGGCTGAGATAGAGGGATAGGCCCACCAGAAGCAAGAAAAGGGTGACTGTAAAGCGGGCTAAAGAGAGGAAAATGCCCGAGTTCACATCTATCTTCACCAGCCCGAAATAATTTAGATCGAATGCAAAATGGTAGAGGACCATGAGCAGAATGGCTATACCCCGCAGCAGGTCCACCTCCCAGAAACGATCTATCGGGCTATCATCCATGCTTTGCGACTCCCGGCCAATTCTCTATTATCCTCCTTAAAGCCGCTTAATCAAATGCGATCCTCCTAGAAATGCTTCTCCTTATGATGCCTTCTGCAGCAGCTGGAAATGGATGCAGCAGCAGATAGCAGCGCGGAAGTATTATAATGCCAGAGCGGCAAAGGCCTCAGTGATATGACAGACATCCCGGACATTCCCCTGGAGCAGATTCAGCAGCGTGTGGTGGCCATGTGGATGGGCAGCTTCTACGGGAGTAGCGGCTATGTAGCCCGCAAGCTGGGCAAGAAGGGCCTGCGCGAGTTTCAGGACCAGGGCGCCCATCAGGTGGCGGCGACCTTCAAGCAGCTTGGCCTGGCCGAGCCGAGAGATGTGGCCCTGGCCATGGCCACCAATGACAAGAACCTCTTCGGAAGCATCATAGAGATCTCGGAAGAAGAAGGCGCAGTGGAGATAAGGCGCATCCGCTGCGGCCTGATGGAAGGGGCCAAATCCTTTGCCCGCATCGGAGCCAGCCTGATGGCCAAAGAGCATTGCAAGACCTGCGTGGAAGGCCACTGGAAGAAGGTATTCTCCGACCTGAAGCTAAATCTTGAGGTGGAACATACGGATGATGGATGCATTATGAAGATCATCAGGCAATAGTCCTGCTTTCTATTTATGGAGCAAGATATCATCCACTTTTAGCATTGACCTGATCTGCTGCTTATCGATGCCTATGAGATCCTGGATCGTATCTCTGCTACACGATCAAGGCTCTCAGATGCACGCGCTCTGCTCTCTGCTACCCGATTATTGCTTTCGGAAACACGAGCCCTGCTTTCTGCCACGCGATCATTGCTTTCCGAGACACGAGCCCTGCTTTCGGCTACCCGATCATTGCTCTCAGACGCGCTATCTATGCTTTCAGATACCAGATCATTGCTCTCAGATACCCGATTGCTGATCTCAGAGACGCGAGCCCGGCTCTCGGCAATACGTTCACTGATCTCTGATTGCTTTGCATTTATCTCCTCAGACACTGGATTGGCCGAGTCCGAGGCAGCAGAATTCTGCTCCTCCCCACCCTCGGAAGGCGAAGATGCAGCTTCATCCGGTTGAACCGCAGCAGCTGGCTCTCGGTAAGAGTCCTCATTCATCGCGCTCTGGATTGATTCGGATTCGGACGCTGTGGAGGTAGGAGATGGGGAGGACTTGGATGTATCATTCCCCGATTCTTTGGGATCGGTTTTTCGGTCAGATTGACCACTTTCCGATTCCTTTTCATCTGATGTAGAAGCAGTCAGGTTGCTTTCATCCGCTGCGCCTTGCCGGGATTGGCTCTGATCACCGGAGGTCCTATCATCCGAATCTCGATCGTCGGGCTTTTGATCCGTGGTGTTCTTCTGGACGGCATCTGTAGCAGTCGGTTCCCGATCAACTGCATCTTCATCGATCTCATTTTGATCTGTGTTTTTTTGAGCTTCAGAGCTTTGATCTGAAGGGCTCGATTCAGTCTTGGAGGAGGAAGCAGAAGAGGATGAGCCACCGCTCTTCTTGGAGGAGGACCGACTCAAGCTCGATGACTGGCGCATCATCGGATCCGAGGAGATGCTCTTCTCTTTCCCTGAGATCGATATTGATTGGTTTGAGGGGGTTACATTGCTGAGGTTGGAATCATTGGCTGGCCGGCTCAAATTGCCCATGGCCTGAGACAGATTACCCCCCACCAGATCGCCTCTCTCTGCCTGGCCATCATCCACTGCAGCATCCCTCTCACCGCCATTGCCCCCAAAGCTCTCCAGAATCGTCTCATGTTCCGGATCAAGGGCAAATGAAGCCAGATCGGATAATAGATAGAGAGCGAAACCAGCTAGAGAGATCAAGACCAGTACCAGGATCAGATTGATTGTGTAAGGATACCTCGCCAATAGTCTCTCGCGGAGCAGATCATATTTGGTCACGTTCGATGCTACAAAGCCCGCCATGCATAATTAGATATTTTTTTAAGTTTATAGCTTTTGCGATCGAGATAAAATTAAGACTTAATCAATATAAAAATTTAAATTTGATTAGCATTCTCTTCCAGCCGTCCATTAGGATCAAATTAGATCCATTAACTACAGTGTTAGAACTCTTTAGGGCACTTTATAAGATATACTACTTACATACCAGAATTTTCTTAAAATATAAATATCATTACTAATACATAAAATATCAGAGGAGTTAAAGATTATTTACTAAATCTAATTATTTACATTAATATGCCATGATCGGGTGCAGGCCTTTTGCGCTGATGATCTTCAGGCACTATAGAGGCCTTAAAAAAAATTATCTATTTCAAATCTATGAAAATATTCTCAATGCCCTTCTCTGCAATTCCCCCGCCATCCAGTTCACCCACCAGTTGCAGATCTCTTCCGCCTTCGGAATTCTCCAACTTAATTAAAAAGGTTTAATGATGAACCGAACGGGTAGATGCAGGCAGTTGAACTGTGGGTGGCTCTATCCTGGAGATAGATTAAAATATGCAGGTGAGGCAGTCACAATCCTGCATTGCCAGCACCGCATCTATTGCCGGGTGCAAGGGATGCTTCGAGGAATGACCATGAAGGAGAGGCTTGATGAAATCGGCTCGCGTCTGCGTGAGCTAAGGGATCTTAATCGGGTAAGCCCCGAGGAGATGGCAGAACATCTCAAAGTGCCTGTAGAGACATACAATTGTTATGAAGATGGCAAGCTGGATATTCCCGCAAGCATTCTCATTGGCATTGCGCGAAAGCTCAATGTTGATACCGGCCTGCTGCTCACCGGCGAAGAGTCCAAGATGAACATCTTCACCGTCACCCGAAAGGGCGAGGCGGTGGAGGTGGAGCGCAGAAAGCAATACCATTATCAGAGCCTGGCCAGGAAGTTCGCCCATAAGAAGGCAGAGCCCTTCATAGTGACCATTGATCCCAGGAAAGGCAGCCCTTCATCTTACAGCCATCCCGGCCAGGAGTTCGAGTATGTGCTGGAGGGTGCCCTCAAGATCACCATCAATAAAAATGAGGTGGTGCTCAATGAAGGCGACAGCATATTCTTCGATTCGTCTTATGATCATTATATGCAAGCATTGAACGACAGGCCGGTGAAGCTGCTGGCTGTGGTCATGTAATAGATGAAGAGGACTGAAAGATGTCGTCATTATTGCCTAAATTCGTATCTCGGGTTGACTTCAAATCCTATGAGGATTTCAAGGAGAACCTCAAGATTCTGCCGCCCGAGGACTTCAATTTTGCTTATGATATAGTGGATGCCTATGCCGCAGAAAGCCCGGACAAGCGCGCTTTAGTCTGGTGCAATGATCATGGTGAGGAGAAGATCATCACCTTTGGTGAGCTGAAGGTCCTGAGCGACAAGGCAGCCAATATGTTCACCAAATACGGCCTCAAGAAGGGAGACACGGTCATGCTCACCCTTAAGAGCCGCTGGGAGTTCTGGGTCTGCATGGTGGGCCTCAACAAGGTCGGGGCCATATCCATACCCTCCACTCATATGCTCAAGGCCAAGGACTTCGTTTACCGCATCAAGAAGGCGGATTTAAAGATGATCATCTGCATCGGCGAGAACGGTGTGCCGGGCGAGTTCGATGCCGCTCACAAGGAGCTGGGAGCCATCCCATTGGTCAAAGCTCTGGTGGGAAGTCCCGAGCAGAAGCGGGA
>DAWB01000090.1:0-639 GCA_002505805.1 Methanosaeta sp. UBA80
ACTAAAAGTTGGAAAGTAGAGTAATTTATATCACACCCTTGCACAGCTCCCCGCTGGCCAGATCTTCCTGGAAGAAATCCCGCGCCGTGCGTCTGCCTAAAGCCAGGTCCAGCTTTCTCCGGGCGTAGAAGGGGGCGAGCCTTTTCATCTCCCGGGCAAACCACTTGGGATAGATCTTTTTGACCTTGTTGTATCTCAGCCACTCCAGATCATAGTAGCGGGCGTTCATCTGCCAGGTGATATACTGCACCTCTTCCGCGCTGAGGTGCTTTGTCTTTAAGTTGGCATGAAGCCCATCGTACTTGGTGAAGTCGCNNCACCAGCCCCATCTCCTCCAGCTCGCCTCGCATCTGGGTCTTGGGATAGGGGGTGGATATATAGAATATGGGAAAGTCGGCCTTGAGACGGCGGGCCAGGTGGAAGTTCTCCCAGAGGTCCTCCTCGTTGTCATCGGGATTGCCGCCGATGAGGCCGGTGGAGACGATGATGTTGTTGTCGTGCAGATACTGGACCGCCTTCTCCGCATCATTGGACATATTTCCCTTGCCCAGAAACTCCAGGTTCCTCTTGTTGATGCTCTCCACCCCCAGAAAGACCCCGTCGAATCCCGCTTCTCCCATCTTGTCCACCAGCCTCTTG
>DAWB01000090.1:677-2574 GCA_002505805.1 Methanosaeta sp. UBA80
GAGGTGAGTGAGCCCGGCATCGATGATGGCCTGGCAGAGCCTCTCCAGTCGGCGGGGGTCGAGGGTGATGTTGTCATCCGGAAAGAAAATCGAGCCCGCCCCGTGGGCCTCGGCGTCCTGAATGTCCTCGATCACCCTCTCCAAAGAGAAGCGGCGGAAGCGTCGGCCGTACATCAGATTGATGGAGCAGAACTTGCAGCCCTGGGTGCAGCCCCGGCTGGTCTCCACCGAGTCTATGGGAACATCAAAGCTGTAAAAGCCCTTGGTGATCAGGCGGCAATCCCGGTTGGGCCGGCGGATCTCATCTACCTTGAGCAGCGGGCGGGGGGGATTGTGAACCATCTCCTGGCCAGGCTCACCTTCCCTGTGATAGGATAGCCCCAGGACATCATGCAGGCCTTTTCCATCCAGCTTGGCCTTTATCAGCTCCCGGAAGGTGGCCTCCCCCTCGCCACGAACAATATAGTCTATTAGCTTTGCATCGGGGCTCCTTCCGATCTCCTCCGCCGCCAGGGTGGGATGGTAGCCTCCGAAGACCGTCTCCGCTCCTGCCTCTTTGGCTATCCTCGCCAGAACCAGAGCCTCTTGATATTGAAAGCTCATGGCGGTGAGGCCCACCAGATCGTAGCCTGGAGCAAGCTTCTCCACATAATCGCGGTGGCCCTTCAGGCCGTGTATATCCGCCACATGAACTGTGCACAGATCATCCACATGGGCCGCCAGGGAGGCCAGCCCCAGATTGGGAAGGCGTGCAATGCGGTCGAAATCCGGCTGCACCACGGGCGAGGAGAGCAGCAATACCTTCATCCGACCAGATCCTCCTCACCGGGCTTGGCCTTGAGCCTAATTCTCGCTCACCTTCAGCAGCCGCAGACCGGCATTCCAGTCGAACTTGTTGGCCCGGCTGATATAGGATGCAACCTCCTTGACACCAGTCCAACCGCCATAGCGATAGGCATTGCCCCAGACCCTGGCCGAGGTTCGCAGGGGGGTGCTCCAGGGATAGACCTGCTTGAAGGACCAGTCCAGGATCTTGGGGAAGCTCTCCGGCCGGATGTGAGGATGATTCCAGACCATATGCTTTCCATCGTAGTGATGATAATCGTGATCCCAGATCCCGAACTTCTCCTCTATCTCCGTCCACATGGGGGTCTGTGGCAATGGTGTGATCACACAGATCTGGGTTATATCCAGCTTCAGAGCAGCCAGCTTGGCTATGTCCTCTCGCAAAGACTCCTCGGTGTCCTCCTCAAATCCGATCATGTAATAGCCTATGGTGCCGAGGCCCCGAGCCTGAAGCAGCCGCACCGTCTCCAGGATATCCTCCGTGCCTTCCTTTTTCTTGATCTGGTCCAGGCGCTCCTGATGCAGGTTCTCTATGCCTATGGCCGCTCCGCCAAAGCCTGCCACCTTGCGGCCGTTTTTGACCCTCATATCTGCCCAGTCGTTGATCTTCTTTCGCAGGTAATCGGCCCGGGCCATGCATCCCCAGACCATCTCGTATTTGTCCAGAAGCTCGACCACTTGGTCGGCATGCTTTCGGTTGCATCCGAAGTTCTCGTCCTCGATGAGGACCACATTTATGCCCTGCTCTTTGTAATAGGCCAGCACCCTCTCGATGCTCTGGAGAGAGATGATGTTGGGCTTATTGCAGAAGACGGGAGTCTGGCAGAACTTGCAGCCCACCGGACAGCCCCGGGTGGTGAACATCACCCCGTAGATGTTCAGCTTGATATTGAAGGGGGTGTTGAGATACTCGATCAGGGGAGGATGGATGATGTCCTTGATAGTTCTTCCGAAATAAGGAGCCAGCTCTCTCTCCGAGTAGCCCACGAAGATGCGATCGAACCTGTCCTGAACCGCAGTGGTCAGAGCGCCGTAGTTTCCGGCCCAGACC
>DAWB01000120.1:0-2694 GCA_002505805.1 Methanosaeta sp. UBA80
TCGGGAGCGGGACCAGTAATGGGCCTTGCCCGTCTCGCGGGTTTTGGCCAGGGCTTCCTCGTTCATATAAGCCAGCATGAGCACCTCGCCGGTCCGGGCGTCCTGGGCTATGGTCGGGATTAACCTCTCTGTCATGGGGAGGATAATAGTGATATATGTTATAAGGGCCTTGCTCCGAGAAAGATGAACTGCATCACCTGCAAGGGCCGGGGCTTCTGCGGCCGTCCGGTCTGCCCGATATTGCGCCGGCTGGAGGAGACGGCAGCGCTGCCCAGAATCGGCCGCCGGCTGGAGGGAATGTCTCCCCCGGAGGTCTTCGTGGGCAGAGCCGGCTATCCTCTGCTGCGGGCCGGGCCCATGCTTCCCGCGGGCGAAGGCCCCGNNGAGATCATCGCCGCCCGCACCTCTCTGGTCCGCTCCGAGAGCAAGATAGCGGTAAAGGAGGCAAAAGCTCCGGGAGGCCTGCTCTCCTCCATGCAGCAGATCGCCCTCTCCGCCGCCCCTGTGGGGACAGAGGTCTCCTTCTCCCGGCCGCCGCGGGGCAGAATTTCCTTTGACGGGGTCCTCTCTCCCTCCGGGCCGTCCGGAGAGCTGGAGGGGATGGAGATCACCACCAATCCGGTAGTTCCCAGGAGGGTGGATCAGCTGGCGGATGATCGGGACGCGGGAGCGGCTCAGGCGGTAGGGGAGCTATATGCCTCGGGCATAGGAATCGATCACATCTCCCGGCTGCTATCCCTGGGCCTGCTGGGCAAGAAGAGAAGGCTGGTTCCCACCCGATGGTCAATAACCGCCTCGGACGACATGGCGGGAAAGGATCTTAAGGAGCGGGTGCTGGAAGGAGCGCTGGTTAAGGACTATTATCTCTACTCCGGGGAGGATCTGGGAAACCATTTCGAGATATTGCTCCTGCCCCGGCCGTTTCAGTTCGAGCTGGTGGAGATCTGGATGGCCAGGTCGGTCTGGGCGGAGGAGGGCTTCATCGGAGGAGACAGGGAGGATGCGCGGCCTAAAAGGGGCTACAGCAGCCTGGCCGGCGGCTACTATGCCGCCCGGCTGGCTGCCCTGGAGCATCTGGCCTGCAAGGGCCGCCAGGCGGCGGTTCTGGCGGTGCGGGAGATATCCGAGGCCTACTGGGCTCCTCTGGGGGTATGGGTGGTGCGGGAGGTGGCCAGAAAAGCGATGTCGGCTCCGCCACAACGTCTCTCCAGCCTGGGAGAAGCCCTGGCGGAGATGGAGCGGAGAATCAGGACGCCGCTGGGGCAGTGGCGCAGTGAGGCCCAGATCCTGGCCGGGCCGGTGCAGAGGAGCCTGATGGAGTTTTAGTCTGAAGCTGGAGCAGGTATTATGCTACGGAAAGCCATTCTTCTCTGCTGATTCCTGCTTCCTTCAAAATTATCAATTGCAGATTGATGCTGATCTTCTCACCATGATGGGGATTGGGGATCATTACAAAGACGCCATCCCTTATCATGTGTTGATGCTTTGTTCCAGGATAAGGCCCTGCAAATCCCATTGCCGTCAATCTCTTGATGAGTTCGCGCCTGGAGATAGGTATGAGCCTAGTCGACAATGGTGATTGGCTCCTTTGAGGATGCAATTGCATGGCCACCTATGGCTGGCACTGGATACCCCCATTGCAGACGGGCAACTATCCATTCCTCAATGACCTCAATGAGATCCGTGCGACATTCTTCGAGAGAATCACCAATTGCGATTACACCCTGCAGTCCTGGTACAGTCGCTACATAAGAACCGTCTTCCAGGGTGTCGTACTCTGCCTGCATTAAAGCCGCCTGGATGTATTCCGAGAACATACTGCATTTAATAGATCATCAGAGAATTTAATCCTTGCTAAAGGAGGTGTGAGGAAATGAATTGGAGGCAGTGCTAGAAATCAAAAAGCGACTTCTGCTCCCTTTTCTCCTTCTTGCCCGCATATCCTCCTGCCATCTTAACCTGTCCGTACTTCCCCCCACCCCCCGGCACGACCTCAACTTTTCCCTGACGGAACATCTCTATGGCCTCCAGCACCCTGGGATCCGCCGGTATCTCCGAGAGATCCGCCTCCATCAGCACATCGATTTCCGTTTTTCCCTGGATCAGCTCGCTCCAGCATCTCTGCACTGCTGCTCCGGTGGCGCTCCTGTATCCCAGGGCCAGGGCGGCGATCTCCGCCAGGGGGATGATATGAAGGTATGGTGGCCTATGGTCGGGATGGACGGGATTTTCGTAGTCAGCCAGCAGATTGACCCTGTCCCAGACCCCCAGCTTGATCCTCCCGCCGCAGGCCGGGCAGCGGCCCATCAGCTCATCCTTCTCCAGGAGGGTGAACTGCCGGTAGCAGCGAGTGCAGGCGGTCCGGTTGTACTTTCCCTCCGCCGGGAAGAAGCCCACATTCTGCTTGACCCTCCGCCCATCCTTGCAGCAGATGGCCAGGCACAGATCCTTGTAGCTGAGCTCCTGGAGATCCATGCGATTGAACTCCCGGGCCAGCTTGTTGCAGCGGGGGGAATGGGCGTCGGAGTTGGAGAGAAAGGTACGGCTGGAGAGCTCGGCTATCCTGTCCGCATAATCGGTGTCTGCGGATAGTCCCAGCTCAATAAAACGAATGCTCTCCGCCTTTTCCTGATAGCACTCGGCCAGCGAGCTGTAGTAGGCGTACATCCCCGTCCAGGGGGTAAAGGCATGGGC
>DAWB01000120.1:2707-3501 GCA_002505805.1 Methanosaeta sp. UBA80
GCGAAGCTCTCCGCCAGCTCTTCCACCTTGCATGTCTCCGGCAGGAATATGAGATGGTGCATCCGGCTGCTATCCTCCACCTCCACGCTGAGGACAAAGCGGGTCTCTCCCAGGCAGTAGAGCCCATCGACTTCAGGAAGCTCTTTTATGCTCTCCAGCCACCGGGGGTGCAGGCAGTCTCCCGTGGCCACGATCTTCACCCCTTTCCTGGCCGCCTCTCTGGCGATCTCGGGCAGGTTCATGTCCGCCGAGACGGCCATGGAGTAACGGGAATGGATGTGAAGATCGAGGTTGACCAGCATAGAGATCCTGACTTCTTTCCAGGGGATAAACCCTTTATGCTCCGCCGCCCTTCTAAAGGGACGTGCAAGACAAGCTGAGAGCGCTGCTGGAGCGCTTCTCCCGTGGTGAGTTGGACGCAGAGGAGGCCCTTCGGCAGATCAAGAACCATAGCTACCTCCCTGTAGGCGATGTGGCCAAGCTGGACATCTGCCGGGCGGACCGGGTGGGCATTCCCGAGGCCATCCTGGCCGAGGGCAAGAACGGAGAGGATCTTCTGGAGATCTCCCTGGCCCACCTCCGGGCGACGGGCAGCGTGATCATCACCCGTATCTCTCCAGCGCAGCTTGAGCTATTCCGCTCCGCGGATCTGCCGGAAGGCTGCACCCTGGAGCATAATCCCGTGGCCAGGACAGTGGTCATGAGGACTGCTCCTGCCACGGATAAGAGTGGCCTGGTGGGCATCCTCGCCGCCGGAACGGCGGATATGCCCGCCGCAGAGGAGGCGCGGGTGG
>DAWB01000027.1:0-4266 GCA_002505805.1 Methanosaeta sp. UBA80
ATAGGCAGATCAATGCGGATGTCGTCGGAGTACGATATCAGGCCAATCAAATTGTCATTGCCGATATATTTTTGACCTTCGAGCAATGAACGTTTTAATCTATTCAGAGGCTCGCCTTCCATACTTCCGGATACATCGGCTACGAAGACGGCACAAATGGGCATGGGATCTTTCTCTTCTTTCCAGATTTTTTGGGCCTGAATGATCACATCGCCACTTACTTTTCCCCAATCGGATCGGTATTCATTGAGGCCGTTAAAACCATATTTTGTGGCCAGGCTCTGGTACTTTTCCTGCTGGGTGAATTCGATGAATTTATTCAGAATTTTCTTTTTCTCGGGCGATAGTTCGCCTATGGCATAAATTGGGCTGTCGTGTCTGAATCCAAAGGGAATGAATTCATAAGACCGGATATCCGGAGCATTGATATAGGTCTGGTATTCCAGAATAAAACCGTCCAAGATGCCTGATTTAGCAGATTCCCTCATCTGCAAAGTGGTATAGGCTACTACAGGAATATTGTCCTGGAAACTCTCAAATCCTGCCATCGCCTTATCGCTCAATGGATTGCTGGGATCGATAGCCTGCAATGTTGATACCAAAAAGTTCAGCCCGGTTGAACTGGAAAGAGGATTGGTGTAGCCCATCTGCAGTTCATTGTTTGCCACAGCTTTGATAACCGTAGTGATATTGATTCGCCCGTATTTGCCTTCCAGCTCTTCTTTTTTGGCTTTAGTGAGCAGGATCCCGGCCACATTGCCGGCAAGTCTCTTTTGCAGCAATTCTGCTTTGATCCCTCGGGAGACGATAATCTCACCCCAGAGTTCGTTGGATGGAGTGTAGGCGTCCGGCAAATGCTTTTTAGAAATGATATAATCGGCACCCTGACCGGAAGCGATTCCCCTGAGCATTACCGATGCCTGTTTGCCGTCGATCATCATCTTCGCATTATTGAAATCTCTGGCCACTTCCGTCAGCCAGCCGTCGGTACCGCTCCCCGCCTTTTCCGTTGAGGAAAATATTTCGATGTAACTGGATGTGCTGCTCTTCACCTGGGGAGGATATTTAGAGATATCGGGCAGAACATCTTTCAGGTCGGTGCCGTTGATTTCAACCGGGATTCTCTTATGTGAAATGGTCGTCACATCGATGTCTTTGATGATCTTTTCCAGAGAATTAGCAGCGGAACCGATGCCTCCAGATCTATCACCGTCAATCGATGTGTATCCAAAATAAACCAAGAGAAATACCGCAAAGGCTATTACGCCTATCGCTAAAAATACCTTCTTATTGCTCTCATCTATCATGCTTATTTCCTACCCTGAATTCTTGTAATATTTTGCCTGTTTGATCAGATTATCAATCTCGATCATGCCCGCCATCTGCTCTAATTCGCCGCTCTCTATGCTGTTCAAGCCTGAGATCTCCAGCAGGAGCTTGTCCAGCTTCAGCAGGATCTGTTCATTATCTTCTGTGGCAGCATTTACAAATTTTATATATTCGTAATAGACCTCTAATTTTTCCTCCATAAACTGCTCTGAAAAGGCTCCCGCTTCCTGTCTACTTCTAACGAAATTGTAGTCGTCTTCATCGAATGCATTTAATTTGTTGAGGACACTTCGGATATTCATGAAGAATATCTTCTCCACCTCGGCGATGACGGCATCAAATTTCTTGTAAGCGATCTCCGAGGCAGAGAATATCTGCAGAAGGATCTCGCGAATGGTTTTATTCTTTTTTTGCAGCCGCTCAATCTGATCGAGCAAGAGCTCAATACTCTTTTCGAATGTTTTGAGCTCACGCTGATCATTGAGGGCTTCGATATAACCTTCCGCCGTACTGATTTGGCTGATTGGAATTGATTTTTCCGGTTCGGAAAGGAGCTTATAGTTTCCATAAAACAGCCCGGCGCCGCTTAAGAATATGATTGTGCTGCCAGAGGCTGCGGCCAATGCACTGGCACCCAATTCCAGTCCGATCAATCCGGGAGAAAAGACTATTATGTTAGCGGCGGCAATGCCCAAGTTAAGACTCAATAGTCTAACCCATTTTTCCCTTTCCATGTTCTCTTATCCTCAGTTCATTCTGTTCAGATATTATCTCAAGGTATTTCATATTACTATCGATGAATCCTTTAAACTAAACCGCTTTTCTAACATAAAAGCTAATATAGGAAAAATAATATTATAAATTACACATTCTTTTTCCCGTATGGATTCTGAGGGCTTAATTAAGCAAGAAAGCCTCCAACATCGAGGATATCGGATTTGACTGATTGGCCTCCAATTCCCTGAACCATCCGGGTTTCCAGGAAGATGTGGTAATCTCTTGTCTCTGCATTGCATCCGCTTTTAATCCTACCCTAGGCCCTGATCCGGTAGATACCATTAAAAAGAAATAGGAGCGGGCCGTCAGTGCGATCTGTCAAGAAGAAAACCGTAAAACCTTAAATGCACTGTGCATACCAGTCTTCCCGAAAGAGAATATGATATCCTGGGGTTTAAAATGGCAGAGAGATATATAGAGATCATAAATCAAGCCAAAGATGAGGCAAGGACCTACCTCATGGAGCACGAGAGCAAAGCTGTTCTGGAGAGCCTGGGCATCACCACCAGCGGGGCGAAGCTGGCGAGATCTGAGGAGGAGGCGGTGGCAATATTTCAGTCCCTGGCCTCACCAGCGGCCATGAAGGTGCTCTCGGCGGAGGTCGTACACAAATCAGACGCCGGCGGAGTCAAGCTGAATTTAAAGGACACCGAGGAGGTCAGAGCGGCCTGGCGGGAGATGGCCAGGGCATTCTCGGAGCAGGAGATGGAAGGAGTATCGGTGCAGAGGATGGCCCCGCCGGGAGTGGAGGCAATCATCGGCGTGGCCAGCGATGCCACCTTCGGGCCGGTTTTGATGTTCGGCCTGGGAGGAGTTTTCGTCGAGGTCTTGAAGGACGTCTCCTTCCGCACCCTGCCCATCTCGGCCTCCGACGCCCGGGATATGATAGAAGAGATCAAGGGCTATGCCCTCTTGCAGGGCTATCGCGGCTATTCTGCCGATATCCCTGCCCTGGAGAGGCTGATCCTCTCCATATCCGATTTTGTTCTGGCCAATCCCGAGATCTCGGAGATGGATCTCAATCCAATCTTCCTCTATCCCGATGGCTACTGTGTGGTCGATGCCCGTATCATCCTGGGGCCACCCCGGCAGCCGCAGCCCTCGGCAGCGGCAGGAGCAAGCGTCGACCTGCATGACCTCTTCTATCCCAAGAGCATTGCCGTCATAGGTGCCTCCGGCACTCCAGGAAAGTTAGGCTGGAATGTCTTCACCAATCTGGTCAGCCACAAGTTCGGGGGAAAGCTCTATCCAATCAACCCCCGGGCCGATGAGATCTGCGGGCACAAGACCTATCCCCGCATCAGCGCCGTGCCTGAGCCGGTGGATGTGGCCATAGTCCTGGTATCGGCAGGCGTGACTCCGGATGTGGTAGAGGAGTGCTGCAAGTGCGGTGTGCGCTACATTGTGGTGGAGTCGGCCGGCTTTGCTGAACTGGGCGATGAGGGCAAGAAGATAGAGCTGAACATGAAAGAGATCGCTGATCGTTATGGCGTGCGTCTTCTGGGGCCCAACTGCTCCGGCATCATCAACACCCACTGCAGCATGGTCCAGTCCATAGGCATAGTGGACGCTCTGTCCATGGGCAACATCGGCCTGGTCTCTCAGGCAGGAGTCTGCGCGGCGGGAATGCTCTGGGGCCTGAGGCATATCATGGACTTCGGGATCATTGCCACCATCGGCAATAAGCTGGACATAAATGAGACCGATATACTGGAAGCAGTGAGCCAGGACAAGAACATCAATGTCATCTGCATGTATCTGGAGTCGGTGAAGGGAGGCCGCAGATTCATAGATGTGGCCCGGCGCATAACTAAAGACAAGCCCATTGTCGTCCTCAAGTCCGGACGGACCGACGCGGGTAAGAAGGCTGTTGCCTCCCATACCGCCTCTCTGGCCGGGGATGATCAGGTCTTCGGCGCTGCCTTCCGCCAGTCGGGCATCATCCGGGCCAGGGACTATGAGCACATGTTCGGCCTGGCCCGGGCCATATCCAAGCAGCCCCTGCCGGACCGGGAGGGTGTGTTCATCATCACCTATGCTGGCTCTTTGGGAGTTATCGCCGCTGATGCCATCACCGACAACGGTATGAGGCTCTCTGATCTGGAGCCGCATCTCAAGGAACGTCTCCGGCAGCTGTTGCCGGACTATGTCTGCGGCATG
>DAWB01000027.1:4326-10962 GCA_002505805.1 Methanosaeta sp. UBA80
GTACGTGGACTCCCTCAAGTCCATAGACTACAAGGGCAAGCCCATCATCGCCTGCGTGGCGGGAAAGGAGTTTGCTTTGGCTGATGTGATCAAGATGGAGAAGGCCGGCATCCCCGTATTCTCCACCCCGGAGGAGGTGGCCGATGCTCTGGCCATCATGTACCGGCATCAGAAGAGGGTGAAAGAGCAGGAATCAACGGATTGAGTTGGGGAGGGCACTGGAGGGCGGGAGCAGGCCGGGTACGCCCGCATCTGCCCCTGCGCTACTGGCTCAGGACCAATGCCCGCAGATAGTTCCATTTTTGCCTGGATGCAGCATAATAGGCCGACTCTACACCAAAAGGGATCTTGCCCCTGTTTTGTCTGCAGATCGGAATTTTTATATCAGGCCCAAAGGATCGAAAGGTTTTTTATACACCAGTTCCTTTTCCTGCCTGAATGAGCGAGGGAACAAAAGAAGCTGAGAAGACGGGCTCCTTCCGGGACAAGCTCGATCTCAAGAATAAGCTGGATGTCAGAGGCAAGTTGGATCTGGAGGATATGGATCTGGGCATCACCATGCCCTCCACCAAGCTGGAAGAGTACATGAGGGTCTTGAAGCTGGCCAGAAAACCAACCCGAGAGGAGTTCAATATGATTGCCAAGATCTCCATGGCCGGCATAGGCATCATAGGCACATTGGGTTTTATCATCTATGCCCTTCTCACCGAGCTGCCCAAGGCCATTTGAAATTCGAAATGGTAATTAAAAAATAAATCTAAGCCGTTAATCCTTTTCCTTTTCTTTCAGCCTTTTCCAGACTCGTCTATGTTCAGGGCTCTTAATGTGGCCCCGAACTCAGACTCCACCAGATGGGTGACGCCCATGGTCTTGGGATGCAGATCCAGCTCCACCACTACATGCTGGTGGCCCNNCATTGGTTATGGAGAAGATCTCCATTCCCTTTAAGGCCGAAGCGGGAATGGCATGGGGCACTCCGGAGACAACTGCAAAATCATAATGTTTAAGAGCCGCCCGCTCTTGCACCGCTTCGCCTGTGACCGGGTACTCGTCCAGCCCACCGATGAGATCATATTTTACCCCCTTATCCTCCAGCTCGCTGGCGATATTCTGAGCATCCCTTCTCACCTTGGGCAGGCCGACCCGATCGTCCAGATTGGCCAGGCTGTCCACCTGGCTCCCGGCTATCTCGGCTACGGCGGCAGTGATATCCGCAAACATATAGGCCGTCTCCTTCTTGGCATTGAGGATGTTGAGACCCCTCTTTCCCTCTCGGATCAGCTCCAGGAGCCTGGATGCTGCCTCGTACTTTATGTCTCCTCTCTCCGGAGGAAGGTACTCGCTGCTTGCCGCCCCATAGAGCTTCTCCACCAGCGTGGCCTTCTCCAGAAGCTTCTTCTGCCGGTCCAGCTCGCCCTGGTCGATGATGCCCTTATCCCTGGCCGCCTCCAGAGTCAGGATCACACCTTTGGTATTGTCTCTGTAGCCGGCGTGAACCTCAACCTCCAGAACCGGAATATCCAGTTCGGCATTGAGCACTGCCTGATGCAGATCATCCCCTATGATCATGCTGCTACAGGTTCCTGAGATGGCCATGAGCTTGGGATGGAAGAGCTCTTGGGCCTTTTTCAGGAGAGCGGTGAGAGGGCGCTGCCCTCCAAAGACGAATCCCGCCTCGTCCAGAGCGGTGGTCAGAACCCTTACCCCGTCCTCTTCCAGTAGACGGGCATGCTTGAAGCAGCATCCGCTCGGGCCGTGCAGTATGACCACCTCGGCTCCGAGGTCGCGCAGAGTGTACAGCGCGGCCACAATGGAGCTTGGTCTGGGATGAAGCACAGTCAGGTTTTGCACTTCGCTTGCCATTTTTCAATCACCTAAAGCATTTCACAGATGAGAGCAGCCTCTTGGGGCAGCTCTTTTGGGCTTTCTCCAGCCCCTCTTCGAGGTCCACGGCGGCCTCCGCCCCCAGCTCCTCTGCCAGGGATTGCAGCCTCTCGCCAACCAGAATCAGCCTGGAAAGCTCGCCTCTTCTCCGGCGCAGCAGATCAGACAGAGCGGGGATGTCCATGCCCTCGCATACGGTCTTGGAGTCCTCTCCCACCACAGCCACCAGGTCAGAACCCCCTGCTCTATCCAGAGCCCGCTGCACATCTCTTACCTTGAGACCGGAGTTGGAGCTGTCGAATATGGTCTGGCTATCCTCCCGCCGGATCTTCATCCGACCGGAAAAGCCGTCGAAGCCAAAGAGAGCTTCAGCGATATCCCTGCACCGGATGCCTGCTGCATTAGCGGCAGCAGCTGCGGCGGATATTGCCGTCTGGTACGCTGGAAAGTCCAGATCCGCCCCGAGATCCAATATAGCTTCCTCCTTCCCCAAGACCAGCCGGTCCGGGCAGGCATAAATTCCGCTGCCAATTCCAAATGGGTGATCAGCGGATATCCTGGTCTCTCTATCGGCTATGAATCTCATACCTTTCTTGGCCAGCGTGAGCATCTGCAGCTTGGCTGTGCTGGCCCATTTGCTGCCGGATGCGATCATATAATCCCCGGAGAGGCTGGTCAGAATTCCGTAGTCCGCGAGGCCGGTGCCACCCAGAGATACTTCGCATATAAGCGATGCAACGCTGCTCTCCTCTGCCGCCTGCACCGCGCGGATGACATTGGCCGGAGCAATGGAGAGGCCCTTTTCCAGGATGGCGGATCTGCCGTCCTGCCAGATCTCCAGGCCGCGGGTGGTATGAGAGAGGACCTTTCTATGGCGGGAGAGGATATGGGCCAGCAAGAGGGCAGTTGAGGTCTTGCTGTGAGTGCCTGTTACCTCAAAGATCTCGCCTGCCGGAAAGCACTGCCTCAGAAGATCCCCCACTGCTTGATGATGGGTGATCACTGCCTTTCCTTCTCTCCTGGCCTCCTCAAGGGCCGGATTATGCGGTGAGAGATGAACCGGGGAGACGATCAGGTCGAAGGAGGACAGCTCCGGGTTATGGTGATATACCTCGAAGGCCTCCGCCTGCCATCCCCGCTCCACCATCTTCCGGGCAATGACAGATGCCCCGTGGATGGTATCTAGGACGGCTATCCGAGAGCCTCTTCTGCCCTCTTGCATGCCAGTATAGCGATGCATTCGTCCACGCCCAGCGGCTCAGCGCAGATGACCTCAACCTCTTTGCCCCCTATATTAAGAAGGCCTCTGCGCCTGTTTGGATCTATGCCCATCTCCTGGGGAATATCCTGGCGGGTATGCACGCCATGGGCCAGAAAGAGGGGCAGAGCTATGATCTTGGATACATTGGTCTCCGCGAAGCTGTCCAGTCCCTGGGGAATGGTGGGCTGGTTCATATTGAGATATGCCGTCCTAACCGGGCCAGGGTGTCTCTTGCCAATCATTTGGGCCAGCGATTCCACCAGCTCTTTATTATAGGGCAGGCTGGAACCATGCCCGAGCACAAGTATTCCTACGTCCTTCATGAAAACACCAGTATTACATTTGACTGATCCAGTATTAATTGGCGATAGATTCATAAGTACTAAATCCTTTCGAGGCCGGTGAGATGCTGGCTATAAGACAGATGTTGTGCCGCCGGTTGATGACCGGTATTAAAATGAGCATGGAAGGAAGGCTTAAGACATTTGTGGCCATCTCTGTATTCCTGATCATATTTGCTCTTCCCGGATCCGGCCAGGATCTGGTTTTGTTTGCGCAGGAGAGCTGCAGCATGGGCAACAGCACTCTGCATATCGTGGATGTTGATGCCGAATCAGCAAAGGTCTGGCTGGTGATCTCGGAGCCATCCGGTTCGCCGCTCAGTGAGATAATGAGCCTGAATGATACCCTATTCTGGAAGAACCGGACCCTAAACATAGCCGGAATCTATGCCGGCGGCCTCTCCGATCTGGTCCTGCTGAGGATCAATAGCTCAGATTGAGGCTACGGGAGAGGAGTAGAAATGCTTCTCAAAGACGCCGGAGATCTCCGCCGGCTGTTCTATGACGAATACATCTTCCATTCGTCGCAGCCTTTCCACATGCTCGGCGTCCTCCTTTCGGATGCGCAGTCGCATCTCGCTGCCGTCGGGGAGGATGGTAGTAATGATGCCGGGTTTGTAGTCGCAGGGCATGATATAGGTGNNATGGCGGCATTGGAGAGCAGCGAGTCGGCCAGGCCCAGAGAGATCTTGGCCACGGTATTGGATGTTGCCGGGGCCAAAAGCAGTAGCTCATAGCGCTTGACCTGAAGCTGCCCGGCCAGAAAGGGCGAGTTGGCATTGATCTCCACCCAGACCTTGTCGAAGTGCTTCTCCAGATCGTTGAACAGCTTATAATATTTAATTACCTGCTCTCCGGCCTTGGATACAAAGACGCGTACGTCCACCACATCGTCNNTACTGCTTCTGCAATTTTATCATGGTTCTGACTGTCTCTTCAATACGGTCGCCGCTGCCGGTGATGCCCCAGGCGATCTTTCTCTTGCCTGCATTGCTTGACAATTGAACACTCCTCCTCTCTCTAATTCACCCAGTGGGCTCTTTTATCCTCTTGAATAGCTCGGTCATCTCAGCGAACCTCTTGACCGTCTTTCGCAGAGATCTGAATCCCTCTTCATCTTTCATCGCCCCCTCCAGGCTATCGCGCGACCAGAAGGTGGCTCCCAGGTTGGCCCCAAAGAAGCCCCCGCTCACCGGCACCATGCCGTTGAGAATGAAAAAGGTGTGGATCTGCTGCACGGCCAGCTCCTGGCCGCCCATGCGGTCGCCGCCCACGGCTATGGCCATGCCCGGCTTGGCGGTGAGGGCTTTTTGATCTGCAGCCAAAAGGGCACGGGTCCGGTCCATCACTATCTTGGTCTGGGCGCTGACTCCGCCGTTATAGACCGGAGTGGCCACCACCAGTCCGCTGGCCTCTTTGAAGAGAGGATAGAGCTGATACATATCGTCCTTGATTGCGCATTCCTTATTCTTGAGGCAGTAGTCGCAATGCCGACAGGGGCTGATCTGCTTTCCCCGCACTGTGAACTGCACCGTCTCCAGGCCCCTCTCCTGCAACATCTTGAGGGCCTCGCCCAGAATATGCTCCGTTGCCATCCTCCTGGGACTGCCGGATATGCCGAGAATCATGATGGTATATGGGTGGTTAAGATATTTCAGATTTGCCGGGAAGAGCACCTTCATTCAACCGGGAACCATCTTCTGCAACATGCAATCCATGAATATGCAGGAAGCTATATCTGGAGAATTCAAGCACCCGAATCACTTAAGCGTATTGACAGTCCTATTCTCGAAATCATAATTTATTCGATTCATTCTTTAAAAATTCTTCACATCCATACATTTGGTCTTGAGAGATTGTTAATTCAATCAATGTAATCTGCCCGTTTTCATGCAAAAAAATAGGTATATTAAAAAACTTAATATAGATGTACTATATAATAGATTATAGAAATTAGGCATAAAGGTGAATAATATTATGGCAAACATAGCTGCCAAATTTCCAAATTGGAAAGACCAAGATTTTCCAGAATGGTATAGTGCGACTGTCAAAGAGGAAACGCCGGGTTTCTTTAAAAGGATATTTTGGAAAAATAGAACAAAATACGAAGACTACTTCATTTCTCAACTCAGATCTATTTACATGGATTTAGACGGAGACCTTCGGACCCTAAGGCCAGAATATTCTGGCTCGTCTGATGATATAGAGGAAAAGTATGTGGGCGAAATTGGGGAGTACATAGATCATCTTTTAAGCGTTGCGAGAAAGTTGCTTGGGAATGAAAAGCTTACAAAGAGGCAGATGCTAATAGCATCTAGCATTCTTAACGAAGTTGAAGAATGCCTCATTTGGATAACACCAACTCCGCTTGCATTAGCGCAAATGCCAAGTATATTATCAAAGATGGAAAAATTGGACTCTTCTGATAAATACAAATTTCTATCCATGTTGAAAGAATGTGAAAAATTATTATTCAATGTCTGCAAAGTTGAAAAAAGAAAGCCATCAGTATCAGAAACAGAAAGTTATCGTGCTGCTCTTGAAGAGTGCATAAATTTTATTCATGAAGAAAAACTAAAAGAGCTAATTAATACAGGATTGCAGATCGAGAGACTAAGATCGCTGCGCTATTGGGGATTTATTTTATTAATACTATTAATAATTATCTTTCCAATGGTTGGCCAGGTTGGTGTTTGGCCTATTTACAAAAATATGACTAATATGACTGCTCAGTTGAATGCGATCCCTATAAATGGATTATTCTGGGAACCATTGGTACATACATTCGGGGCATGGTTAACTGCTCTTAGTTTCTGCATAGTTGGTGGAATTGGGGGATTTTTAAGCGGTCTTCTCCAAGTGCGCGATTCTAAGACAGATCTCGGAATGTATGAAGTTAGCGTTCTTCTATTACAAATACGGCCAATATTTGGTGGATTTGCAGCGCTAATCTCATTTATGCTCTTATCGTGGGGCATTATGCATGATTTTATAAACACAAGTAATCCTGGATCATATGCAATGGTTGCATTTGTTTCAGGATTCTCAGAGAGATATTTTATTAAATTGTTGAAATTAAAGGATGAGGAGAAATTCCCTGAAGTGACGCTTACTGGGGCACCTGTTGAAGAAATGAAATCGGATGATAAG
>DAWB01000027.1:11024-11345 GCA_002505805.1 Methanosaeta sp. UBA80
AAATCGGATGATAAGGCAACGGAATTGAAACCTGAGAATACCTCCTAAAAGAGTAATCAAAGGATGATCTGTAAATCGAGTTTCCTATCTCTAAAAATGTTTATGTTCAGCTGAGGCCCGTTTCAAGGATTAGGGGAACCAATGCCAGAATATTTAGCGAATGTCTGAACTTTAGCTCTCCTCTACCGGATAGTAATGCTCCCCCTGCTCCTTCTGGCTTCGGTCTAGGCGTGAGTCCGGCTTATTGACGCGAGGCCGACGGGTCTCCTCATCGCGACGAAAGGTGATGTTGATGGCCTTCAAAAAGGAGTTCATTCCCTC
>DAWB01000027.1:11354-12129 GCA_002505805.1 Methanosaeta sp. UBA80
GCCCTCAAAGACCATCACCCGCTCCGCCAAAAGGTCGATGAGGTAAATGTCATGGTCCACCACCAGCACCGTCTTCTCCGAGGACTCGGCAAAGCGCCTCATAACCTTGGCGGCCATCATTCTCTGCTCTACATCCAGGTGAGCCGAGGGCTCGTCCAGGAGATAGATATCCGCCGGTCGGCTGAGGCAGGCGGTGATGGCCACCCTCTGTAGCTCCCCCCCAGACAGCTCGGTTAAAGCCTGGTCCATGAGCATCTCCAGACCCATGGGCCGCAGTATCTCTGTCTGGTAGTAGCTGCTGTCGAAGTCGTGTGTTGTGCTCCGCAGCAGTCCCTGCACTGTGACATCGGAGTCGGCTTTGAGGTACTGGGGCTTGTAGGATACCTTCAGCTGGCTCTCGAAGCTGCCTGCTGTGGGCTTTTCCACCCCGGCCAGGACCTTGATGTACGTGCTCTTGCCTATGCCGTTCGGCCCCAGAATGCCCACCACCTCACCCCGGCGGATGATGCCCGGCTCTGCCCGGAGGGTGAAAGAAGGGTACTGGACAGCGAAGGCATCATAGGCTATCAGGGAGGGGATCTCCTTTTCCAGCCTGGGGGCGTGGACCTCAAAGTTGATGGAGGTATCCCGGAAGCGCACATTCTCCTCAGGCAGGTTGCCCCGCAGGTACTGGTTGATCCCCACCCTCACACCCTTGGGCCGGGTGATGACGCCGTAGGCTCCGGGCACGCCGTAGATGAGATGAACATTCTCCGCCAGGAGGTCGAGCAGGGCC
>DAWB01000207.1:0-3391 GCA_002505805.1 Methanosaeta sp. UBA80
TTTCTATCTCCTCAATATAGCTCATCTTCAATCATATCCTAATCCAGGGGGATGAGGGGTATTTCCTTATCCAGTCCTTTTCTGCCGGAAAATATGCCAACTCCATCTACATTTGGGAGAGGGAGCTAAAATAGTAGTCTTGCCTTAGAGAATATGGTCCGGAAGCCATCAGCATCAAAAAGAGAGTGACAGGTGAACCACCTCATCAAAGAGATAGCTCACTCATGCCGCCATTATCTCTTCTATTTCCGGGCCATCTTTTTCAATTCATCCATTTTGGCTTGGGCAGCAGCCATATCTGCAGCCATTTTTTCTTTGCCGGTGGCAATTGTCTCCTCTGTGGACTCTACGGTCTCCGGCTGGCTGGGGCTGGCTGTGGCAGTCTCATTTTCCTGGACCTCCTCCATGGCGGCAGCGACCTCCGCCTCCAGCTCGCTGGCAGTGCTGGTGGTTTCAGGGCTGGTGACGCCAGGGCAGTTGCTGGCAGGGGCTACCCCATCATTTATAGAAATCATCAGGTTCTCCAGGAATACACCCCATGTCTCGTCGCTCAGGTTCATATCTGCCGTAACCAGGAACAGCGTCTGATTGCGCTGATTGGCTACGAATTTGAGATTGCCGATCTGCCCTATCAGAATTGGTGCTGTTATCGATTCATTATACGCAGCCTGGGTAAAGACAGGGTCGTAGGCTTCCAGATATGGTTTCAGATCGGCAGGCTCCAGCTCCCCTTGCGGCGGCTGGCAGGGATAAAGAAGATGCAGTTCTACTCTATTTCCATCCAAGAGCATTGATGCTGCTACCTCACTGCCGCTGGAATAATTGGCCTCGTTTATTCCTTCCGGCTCAACCACTACCTCAGGAGGAAGACAGAAGGCCATGCTGGCATAGCTTGCCGACTCCGTTGCCAACTCTGCTCCCGTGCAGGTATAATTGTTTGTAGCGCTCTCTTGGGCCGACGCAAAGCCAGCCATAAGGCCAACTACTATGCCGCAAAATAGCAGCATCTTCCTCAGAGAAATAGATCTACTTTGCAGTGCTCTATGTATCATCCAATCCACCTCATTGCTTTTTTTTTCTCCCTTTAAAAGCTTCTAATATTCCATCGGGTTTATAACACTCAAACTATTTAATCGTTTTCCAGATAGGTATAGTGGTCCACCGGTCCGATACGATAATATACCTTAATTCAATGACAGCTAATAGCAGCCATTGCTGTATGGATTTTAATCTAGGATGATGTGGAGGATGAGAGTGTGAGCCGAACAACAAGAGCATTATGCATTGCCGCATCCTTGCTGGTTTTGCTGGAAGGCCCTGCGGCATCGGTAGTGATCAATGAGATGGAGCTCAATCCGCCGGAGGGGGAGGTTGACTGGATTGAGATCTACAATCCGGATAACCAGAGCGTGGATATCAGCTCCTGGACGGCTGAGATCACCGATGGTAGCTGGACGGGACGTTTCGAGGCAGTTGCTCCCGGGACCATCCTTCTGCCCGGCGGTTTTTATGTCTTCAACGGACAGGAAACCTGGGATCATGATGATGGCGGATATGCTGTTCTATACAGTGCATCGGGCGAGATCCTGGACAAGACTGCCAATAGAAATGACGGATTAAACAACGACTTTACCTTCGGCAGGCATCCCGATGGATATGACACAAACACTGATGGCGACTGGGGACTGGGATCGGCCACCAAGGGAGTGTCTAACATCCGCTGAACGGTACAGAGAGCAGGCGTGAATCGAATCTGAGATCCTGTTCGACAAGAAAAGGAGGAGTATGAAGATGAAATTTGAATCTGAGACCGCCGTCAAAGCCTTCCTGGTTTTTGGCTGCCTTCTGGCTCTCTGCAGCCCGGGTGGCTGCAATATAGTGGTAAACGAGTTCGAGCTCAGCCCGCCGGACGATACAACCATCTGGGTGGAGCTTTACAATACCGCAGATGAGGCTGTAAACATCGACGGATGGATGATCAAAATAGCTGATGAAGCCTGGGAAGGGCCCATTTACCTGGAGGGAAGCATTGAGCCCAGGGGATTTCTGGCCGTGGACGGCCAGGAGAGCTGGATGACCACTGGTAACGGCACGGTTTATCTCTATGATGCCTCTGGAGCCGAGGTGGACAAGACGCCCCAGCATGGCGACAACGAGCACAACGACTTCACCTATGGTCGCCAGCCGGATGGAAAGGATACTGATACCAGAGCCGATTTCGGATATACGATGGCCAGCAAAGGCCGCTCCAACGGCTCCGGAGCATAGAATCAGGCCCAGTAGGATCAGTTAGATCCTCATAAATCCCTTATTAGCCCCCGGCAGCAAATGCGTTGGGGGGCAAAATGATTTTTTTTCAGGCCAGCCACAGGGTATAGGCTCGATCCCTCTGGAAGCTCCTGGCGTGCTCGCTCTTGTTGATGATATCCCGGCCTTTTCTCTGGAAGACGGTTATGGTCTGGGTCTTTCCTGCGCCAACGGTGAAGCTGGCCGTACCATCCAGGGAGCCGTCGCTCTCATCGCTGCTGAAAAAGACGCCATTGACCTGGACATCAAAGCCTCTCATCCGCTCCGACCGCACGGTTATCAGCGCCTCCCCGAGCCGAACATCCTCTACATCCAGAGAGGCGGCTGCTGCATCGGGAGGCCGGGGCAGGACATCCAGGATCAGAGCGCTGCTGGGACGGCTGCCCTGAGATAAAATCAAAAAGAATCTGCCTGTCTCCTCTGGCACCAGCCTCAGGCGATGATAATAGCTGGAGAGGGTTTTTATGCTCCAATGGGCTATGCTGCTGTTGGCATAGGATATCAGATAGAGATCAGCGCTGCCGTCCTCTGGGGTGTGGGCTATGAGCTCCACGCTCTCGCCGGCGGCGATCTGCTGATACTGCATCCAGCTCCCATCCTCCTGGATCCACAACTGGATGGAGGAATTGCCGGGGCCCGGGCAGCAATCTCCGATGAAGCAGTCCGAGTAGTTGTACCTCACTCCACCCACAATCACATTCCCCGGCTCGCTGCCGTTGAGATGGAAGGTTATGGGATCGGAGAGCGTCGTCTTCGCCTCTGCCGGCGGCTCTTCTGCCTGATCCATCCAGGGCTCCTCGGTCCAGATGGCGCCCCCCTGAGGCGCTGCCTGGACGGATAAGGCCAGCAGCATCATCAATGCCGCCGCTTGCAGGAGAGGGGCAAAGGATCTGCATCTGTGGCCCATTGCCTGGCTCATGGCCAGGCTCCGGCTCTTCACATCGTCTCCAGAGCAGCTATGCCCAGTGTATCTAGCGTCACCCGCAGGGCATTCTTCGCTGCTCTGGCCAGGCCCATTCTGGCCTGCCGCAGACCAGGCTCGGCATCCAGCACCGGGCTATAGCGGTAGAAGAGGTTGAAGCTC
>DAWB01000207.1:3406-3606 GCA_002505805.1 Methanosaeta sp. UBA80
GATCGAACTGGGCGATCTTCTTGAGCAGAGCAATCTCATATTCGCCTTTCAGAAGACCGCAGCGGACATCAGAGCATCCCCCTGCCAGAGCATCCCCTTCACCCCGGCGCAGGATGCTGGCGGCGCGGGCATGAGAATACTGGATAAAGGGCGCGGATAGCTTCTCGAAGTCCAGAGCCTGCTTCCAGTCGAAGGTGGTG
>DAWB01000054.1:0-7928 GCA_002505805.1 Methanosaeta sp. UBA80
CACTTTTGACTCGCGGTTCTTAATTTTCCGCCGTTAAATATACGAAATATTTTTAAATAAATAGCTACTACCTATTTCCTGAAGGGAAGTAGCATGGATTTAGATGTTCAGTCATACAGCTTAGGTCATCTTGGGATAGTAGCCGGCATTTTCGATACTCTGAAGATCGGTGAAGTCATTGACGAGGTCATGCCAAAACAGGGCTCAAAAAATCTTCCTCACTCGACCATAATAAAAGCTATGATCCTTAACGGCCTGGGATTCACTCATCAGCGATTATATTTATTTCCAAATTTTTTTATGAATATCCCAACAGAAAAACTGCTCGGTGAAGGCATCGATCCATCTGATCTCAATGATGATGTTGTCGGCAGGACTCTTGACGCGATTTACAAATATGGTGCAACAGAGCTGTTTAATCAAATCGCTTTGCATGTAATGGGTCAATTTTCATCGGGAACACAACTCATCCATGTCGATACTACGAACTTCAGCGTATCTGGAAAATATGAAAATGATGCACCAGACGCCACGGATTCAATCAGGATAGCGTTTGGTCATGCCAAAGACGGAAGGACGGATTTAAAGCGATTCGTTCTGGGCTTGGTTACAAATCAGGTAGGCTTGCCGCTTTTTACCAAGGCTTTTTCCGGAAACGAATCCGACAAGAACAGCATAATCTACATGATTCGAAAGGCACAGCATTCACTCGATTTTGATGATAAAGCCTATTGGGTCGCAGATAGCGCGATGTACACAGAAAACAATATCGTTCTCCTTGGAACGGATACGAAGTGGATCACGCATGTACCCGCAACGGTCGGGGATATTGATAAGCTGCTCAACGCGGATCTGGATTTTTCTCCTTCGACAGATCCCAGATATGCTTTCCATGTCACTGATTTGTATTACGCCGGCATACTTCAGCGAGTTGTAGTTGTTTGGTCTGAAGAGATGAAAACAAGGAACGAGCAGACCTTTGAGAGGATGCTTCAAAAGGAGACAGTTAAAGCTGAAAAAGAGCTCAAGAAACTCATGGGCAAGAAGTTCGCTTGTGTGCCAGATGCCGAAAATGAAGCCAAGATTTGGGCCTCCAAACTCCCGTATCACGATCTGAAGGATATTCAGATAATACCTGTAACAGAAAAAGTTGAGAAGAGGCGAGGGCGGCCAAAGAAGAATGAGCCGATAAATCTGCGCTTCAAAATTGAAGGGAGAATCGAGATCGATGAAGACGTTCTAGCAGAAGAGAGCAAAAGATTTGGGCGGTTTGTTTTGGCCAGCAATGATGTCAGTCTTGACCCGGAACTCATGCTCAAATATTATAAAGGACAGCAAACGGTAGAACATGGATTTCGATTCTTGAAAGACAAATGCTTTCATGTCTCCGAAGTCTATCTCAAGAAGGAAGAACGAATAGAAGCACTATGCATGATTATGGTTCTCAGTCTTCTCATTTACTCCTTTGCCGAATGGAGGCTTAGAGAGAAACTCAAGGAGACAGGACAAACTGTTCCCAATCAGCTCAATAAGCCAACCCAAAGACCGACTATGAGATGGGTCTTCGAGATCTTTATGGGCGTAATTCAGGCGATTGTTATCGAAAATGGCAAAATCATTAAAGTCAGCGTGAATCTGAGCGAACCGCAGAAGACAATTCTATTGTTGTTGGGACAGGAATGCAAAAATTATTACGGGATGAACTGAAACTGCGGAATGTGGGATCTAACAAACTCTTCACGAAATATTTATTGTGTTCGATTTATTTAAAACACATCTATATAATATTTAATGACTTCAATAGTAGTAGTAAAAGTTTCGTTGAAATCGGGGACACATTTCATTTGATGCCTCAAAGATGCATTCCATGATCCTTCAAATTTGGAACGATTTTTATTGAGCCGCGAAATATCTAGACTGACATCCTTGTACTTGAATTTGGTATAAATAATTGATTTTACCTGCTCACAATTTACAGCAGTTGATAATTGTCCGATATCGTATAAATCTCTGGACCTTGTCCGTTGGAAAAGTGATCTGATTTTTTCCGCCATTATTTCTTCGAGAGAGTATGAACTAATAGTAGCTTCGAGCGAATCAGAAAAGTGATGAAATAATGGCTTCTGCACAACAGGAAGAAGAATTCTCTCATTCTTCGAATCAGTTATATCCAATTTGATGGTTATAGGTGCCAAAGCATTACGATTAATAATCCTAAACCTTGCAATCGCCCTGAAGCCACTCTTAGTTTCATTAATGCTAACATCTTCCTCAAATTGTATGCCTGAAGCGTTACGAACTTGATCAATTGAATCTTGAATTCCGATCTTAATAGTCTCTTTATCAACTGGTGAATGAAGGGTAAAATCAAGATCGTCGGAGAATCGATAGTTTTCGATATATACTTTTCTTATGCTAGTTCCCCCTTTAAAAGCCATCTTCATAGAATTTAGATATTTTAGCAACCAGTTTTGTGCATAGTCACGTTCGATAGTCGAAGGTGGTACAGCGAATTTTCTCGCGATCTCTTTGATTTCTGTATTGGTGATCATTCAAGCTCTTCCAAAGATATTGAATCCAGATTAATAATCAATCGCCATTTAGGATCAACAAAACCAGTAGGGGGCATTGTGGGATCGAGCAAAAGGTATTTCTTTGATTTACTCGGTGGAAGTGCTATTTCAAGACCAATTCGATCACATAAATATCCCAACCTACGAACTGCAGAGAGATTGTCGATCTTAAGTGCATACTTATTTAACAGTTCTTGGTCCAGTAAACCCGTCTTGAGGGCCTTCGCGACTTCTATAATTCCTCCAGAGTACCGAGGTTTATCAAAACAGTCTATAATTGTCTTTTCTTTGTCTGTAATACAGACTGGAGACTCTTCTATCCACTCTTTTTGTAGCCCGAAAAACTTCTCTTTTTTAATATGCACTATTTGATAATCCAAGCCAAAAATGGTCAATAGGTTCTTTTTTTTCCGTATTGGTGTCTGCACAAACACGGTTCTTGGAATTTGCTCAGTCATGCCATAATAATGTAGGGCACTCCAATAGGAAATCGCATAAGGTTCTGTGATATAAGAGCCAATGACAAATTCATGGAGAGTGTATTTTCCTTTTTCACTTCCAAGTGGAATTATCAAATATTTTCCTTTTCCAATTCGCTCAATAAAACCACGATCCTCCAGTCTCGAAAGCATTACAGATAAATTTCTTTTCTTGATTTTGGTTTTCTGATATAGTTGACTAAAGGAAAATACCTGACCCTCTCTTGCCATGGATTTAAGGATCTGAATGGTCATAGATTCCTCTGCATCATAGTTCCTCTTTTACTACACCAACATTAACAGTTATGTATGTTTCGGTGCATAAAAGGGGGAATCTATGATAAGGCGTCCTCGACCTATAGCGTCATATGCTTCTCCGAAGCATATGACGCTTCTAGAATAAATACTTAGCGACAGCTTATTCGTCATGAAAAACGAACTTCCATTGGATTACTTCAGAGAAACCGCAAACGGTTTCGATAATATCATCTTCAAGTTCTGTTTTAGCATCTTTGATTGTGACTTTTGCGAAGCGATTGAATAGTCCTGGCCACTTTTTTCGGAATAGATCTTGAATTATATACCTTCTTTTATGAATTGTTTTTATTGCTTCATAATGACCTGCACGCTGTGTATCGTATGTAGCTATTATCTCCAATAGCTTTTTATATTCCTCTTTATGCAACTCTAATTGATGACTCTCTTTCTCTAATACCTTCTGTAACTCATAAGCTTTCTTTAGGATATCTTCCTGAGGTTGCTGTTTTAAGTTCATATGTCATCCTCTTTAGCCAGGATCTCGCACAGACCGATTCTCACCAGATAGGTGAAATATTACCCTCTGCTGTATTTCTTGAAATTCATCCGAGTATCATACTCTCGCTTGTCTTGCTCTCGTTCATCAATAAATACTTTGCAGCAGGAAAACGTCTGAATTTCATTTTAGCTTGTACTCTGATCGCGAGCATGATTATCTCCCATATTGGAAGCGATGTGCTTATCTCCGATCACCGCCTATTAATCCTCATGGATAAGGAGATCGTCCAGGTCATTCTGGAGAAGGAGCCCTCGGTCAAGAATCCCATACTGATCGAGGGCTTCCCCGGCATCGGCCTGGTGGGAAATATAGCCAGCCAATACATAGTCAACGAACTGAAGATGACCTACCTGGGAGCCATGAGCTCCAAATACTTCCCGCCGTTGGCCGTCCTGCTGGGGGGTGTAGTGAACATGCCCGTGAGAATCTACGAGGATGCCGCCAAGGGCCTGGTGATCCTCACCGCAGACATACCCGTCCACCCCCTGGCCTCTTTTGAGATCGGCAGGGAGATCGTATCCTGGGCCCAGTCCATAGGAGCCCGGGAGATGATCTGCCTGGCGGGCATCACCGTCATGGGCGAGGAGCATCGCGTCTTCGGGGCGGTCAGCCGCCCGGAGCTTATGGAGAGGATCAAGGAGAAGACGGAGGTCTTTGAGATCGGCACCATCACCGGAATTACAGGCAGCATCATGAACGAGTGCCGCATAAGGAATATGCCCGCCGTCTGCCTGCTGGGTGAGACGGCCTCCGCCGAGCCCGACCCCCGGGCAGCCATAGCGGCCATAGAGACCCTGAACAAGATCTACGACCTGGGAATCAGCACGGAGAAGCTATCGGAGCAGGCGGAGCAGATTGAGCTGCAGATGGCCCAATTGGCTTCGCAGATGAAGGCCGCCTCTCCCGAGGAGCAGCAGATGCAATTGCCCAAAGAGTTTCCCATGTACGGGTGATGAGAATGATCTACATTGCGCTAACGGGATTGGCCAGGCACGTGATCAAGGAGCTGACCGCGGCCAAGGTGAGGACGGTGGAGATCAGAAGCCCCAACAACTTCTTCGCCCTTCTGGGGGTCCAGCCGGGAGACCGCATCTTTCTGACCGAGGCCAGCGCTCCGGATATAGTGCCGGGAACTGCGGGCCTGATCGTGGCAGTGCGGGCCATTCAGACCATCACCCACCGCACTATTCAATCCAGCCAGGACTATTATGAGGAACGGGAGGCCCAGGCGGCCAGAGCCCAGCTCCAGCTCATGGGCGTGGGAAGGGTCCGACGCATCACCAACTTCGAGCCGGGCACGCCCCTCATGCTGGACGTTGATGACGTGAGATACTGCGACGCTCGCTGAGCAGGAATATGCTCAACCGTCTATGAAGATCCTGCTGGTCACGGGAAGGCTGGCGGAAGATCAGGTGAGAGCTTTTGCCGGCGAGGCGGATGTGCTGGTGGCGGACACAGATGTGGCCGCCTTCATCACCCCCCAGATGCTTTTTCAGGCCGCGCCCCATGGCTACGATCTCATTCTCATCCCCGGAGCGGTAACCGCCGATTTCCGGGAGGCGGAGAAGGCTCTCGGCTCGCCCATACGTCTGGGCCCCAAGCACGCCGCCGACCTGGGGGAGATGCTACGGCTTATTGAGAAGGAGGAGCTTGAGCTCTCTCGCACCATACCCGCCTGCCAGCTTTTATTGGGGGAGATGAGAGAGAGGGCTCTCCGGGACATAGAGATGCTGGAGGCGCAGGCCGAGGCCTTCCTGCAAATAGGCCGGGTCAAGATCGGCGGAAGCTCGAGGATGAAGGTCCTGGCCGAGGTGGTGGATGCTACCCGCCTGCCTCCAGGAGAGCTGGCAGGGAGGATTCGCTATTATCAAGAGGAAGGCGCGGATATGATCGACCTGGGCCTGCCCCTGGACGCCCGGCCGGATGAGGTTAGAGCGGCTCTTGCAGTGGCTAAAGATGCTACAGATCTTCCGGTGAGCATCGATTCCATCCGCCCGGATCTGCTCCTGACCGGATTGGAGGCGGGCGCGGATATGCTCCTCAGCCTCAATGCTGCCAATATGGCCCAGGTGGGGCAGGCAGCGGCTGATTTGGCAGTGCCGGCGGTGGTCATCCCCGGTCCGGGCCCGGCCAGCCTGGAGGAGAACGTGAATGCCGCCCTGGATCTTGGGGTCAGAGTCATAGCCGATCCCGTTCTCGATCCGCCTATGCAGGGCCTGGCAGTCTCCCTGCACAGGTACATCCAGTTCTGCCGCCGCCATCCCGGGGTCCCGCTATTCTTCGGGGCGGGAAATGTCACTGAGCTATTGGATGCCGATACTCATGGCGTCAACGCCCTCCTGGCCGCCACAGGGGCGGAGGTTGGTGCAGCCATACTCTTCACCCCGGAATACAGCGCCAAGGCCGCCGGAAGCGTTCGAGAGCTGGCCACGGCTTCAAGGATGATGCAGCTCTCTGGCAAGCGCAAAACCCCACCCAAGGACCTGGNNCGTCTGCCGATGGAGCCGCTTCCTCAGGCGGTGAAAGAGGCCCAGCCGGGCCATGTTTACGTTTTAGATGACCAGGGACCCTTCCGCATCTTTCTCTCCCAGGGGCTTATCGTGGCCAGAAACGGTCCGGTTAGCATCTGCGGCAGGAATGCTCGCGACCTGGTCAACAGCCTGGTGGACCTGGGGCTGGTGGGCAGACTGGACCATGCCGCATACCTGGGCCGCGAGCTGCAAAAAGCGGAGACGGCCCTTCGCCTGGGCCGGGACTATGTCCAGGATGAGCCCCTATGGCCAGCCGATAAGAGTTAAATAATTGGTGCCGCCAGATAGCAGAGGATGAATTCGAAGGCTTTTGCTATCTTTGTGGGCGCGATCATGATATTATCCGGCTTTGCCGGGTTCATGCTGATATGGTCTGATCAAGGTGAAATTCCTGTTGTAGCCGCAGACAGCTACTCTTTGGAGAACTTTAAAGCAACAGGCAATCTGGTGGACTGGGACTTCGAGGGCCTCCAGAATGTCCTGGAGATGGCACCGGAAAACACGGTGATGGCCTACTGGGTCAACCTCAGCGCACCGGCAAATCTTACTGCCGCCGCCAGAGCTGCTCTGCCCCAGTCCATGGGATTCAGCTACGGCAGCCAGATGTACGAGACAAGGATTGAAAGGCTTGCCGCTATCTATTTCAACGGCAGCTGGACGGAGATGCACTGGATCAAGCCCTATCATGTGGGCTACAGCAGCCTGGTTATACCCTATGAGAATTACATGATGATACCAACCGGAAATGACTATGTGACCGTCCTGGGCAAGCCAGTCCTCTTCGGGATGCAGGAGCCGGTAGAGCGGGTTGTAGATGTTCTCACGGGAGGCCTTTCCTCCGGCCACTTCACCCTGGTAGATGAAGAGAGGGCGGATCTGCAGCTGGCAGCTCTTGGCAAGGGCGGAAAGGATATGCCTCTCTCCGGGGCATATGATCAGTTTTACCTGGAGATCAGCGCCATCAACGGCAGCGAAGAGAGATACATCCTCGATGCCCAACTCAAGCAGCCTCAGTCCGGAGCAATCAGCAAGCTGAAGGATATCGCCTCGGCCAACAACCTCAGCTACTCCGGCGACAGCGCGGGGGCGGGAGTCTCCGGTGCCCTGGGCCGGGAGAGTCTGCAAGGCACTCTCATGGCCCTGATGGGGCCCTAGGCCCGCAACCTTTTTACATGAGTAGCTAAAGCTGATCTAACCTTAACCGTCTAAGGAGCTTAGGCGTTTTTGCGATGAATGATGATGGGCGAAGCAGCCCGGAAGGAGATAAAAAATGGCAAGACCTATATTCGTCAGGTTTGACGTTCCAACAGAGCTGGCCAGCAAGTCCCTTGAGGCCCTGGAACTGGCTCGGGATACGGGAAGGATAAAGAAGGGAACCAACGAAGCCACCAAAGCCATAGAGCGCGGCGTGGCCCGGCTGGTGATTGTGGGCGAGGATGTTACCCCCCCCGAGATAGTGGCTCATATTCCAGCTCTCTGCGAGGAGAAGAAGACCCCTTATATTTACGTCAAGAAACAGAGCGAGCTT
>DAWB01000054.1:7951-11548 GCA_002505805.1 Methanosaeta sp. UBA80
GGCGTCAAGAGCGCAGCAGCGGCCATTGTGGAGCCGGGAAAGGGAAAAGAGCTGCTTGATGAGATTGTCTCAAAAGTAGCCGCTCTGAAGTAGGTGATAACCAATGGATGATGATAACGGCATACCGGCAGAGGTCATCGAGGTCATAGGCGTCACCGGCATGCATGGAGAGGCGACGCAGATAAAATGCCGTATCCTGGAAGGCAACAACAAGGGCCGCATCATCACCAGNNCACCAGGAACTGCATGGGACCCATCCGCATGGGAGATGTCCTGATGCTGCTGGAGACCGCCAGAGAGGCCAAGAAGCTTACCAGCAGGTGATGAAAGGATGGAAGATAGAAGGTGTTCATTCTGCAATAAGACCATTGAGCCGGGCACCGGCAAGCTCTACGCCAAAAAGGACGGCACGGTCTACTACTTCTGCTCCGCCAAGTGCGAGAACAATGTGGCTTTAGGCCGGGTGACCAGAAGGATCAAGTGGGCCCGAAAGGGGGCATAAGCCCTGGCTGAAGTGGAGAAAACCTTTATCATGGTCAAGCCCGATGGGGTGCAGCGTGGCCTCGTCGGCAAGATACTGGAGCGCATAGAAGAGAAGGGCTTCAAGATAGTGGCCATGAAGCTGGCGGTGATGCCGACCGAGAAGGCCAAGGCACACTATGCCGAGCATGTGGGCAAGAAGTTCTACNNGGATCTGGTGGACTTCATCACCTCCGGCCCGTCCGTATCCCTGGTGGTGGAGGGGCGTGGTGCCATTTCCGCCATGAGAAAGATGAATGGGGCCACCAATCCGGTGGATGCCGTACCCGGCACCATAAGGGGAGACTTGGCCATTGAGACCGGCCGCAATGTGGTGCACGGCTCGGACTCAGCTGCATCCGCCGCTCGCGAGATCGCCCTGCACTTTGAAACGAGCGAGCTGGTAGACTACAAGCGAATCGATGAAGCCTGGCTCTACGAGTGAGATCGGATAGAATAGTTCTATCCCTCTCCCATAGGAGCCTTTAAATTCTCAAAAAATAAAAAGCATTTTTTGGCCTTACCATCGCCGAGAAGGGATCGGTATGCAACATAAGTCCAAAAAGTCCGGCAAGGGCAAGGGAGCGCAGTCCAACCTCAGAACACCCATAGTAGTGGTCATGGGGCATGTGGACCACGGCAAGACCTCCCTTCTGGACAAGATCAGGGGAACGGCGGTGGCCAAGGGCGAGGCGGGGCTGATCACCCAGCACATTGGAGCTACTGAGGTGCCCTTGAATGTGGTCCAGGAGTTCTGCGGCTCGCATTTCGGCAAGGAGATGCAGATACCGGGGCTCTTATTCATAGACACCCCGGGGCATCATGCTTTCACCTCTATGAGAAGCCGTGGCGGCTCGCTGGCTGATCTGGCGGTGCTGATTGTGGATGTGAACGAGGGCTTCCAGCCCCAGACCCTGGAGTCTTTAACCATTCTCAAGCGCTTCAAGACACCTTTTGTGGTCGCCGCCAATAAGATGGATCGCATCGGCGGCTGGCAGCCCCAGAGCAATTCTCCTTTCGCCAGGAGCTTCAAGGCCCAGAGCGAGAGGGTGGCTGAGGCGCTGGATACCAGGATCTACGAGCTGGTGGGAGAGCTCTACAAGAACGGATTTGATGCCGACAGATATGACCGCATCTCAGACTTCACCAGGACCGTTGGGATAGTGCCCATCAGCGCCATCACCGGGGAGGGTGTTCCCGACCTTCTCCTGGTGCTGGTTGGTCTGGCCCAGAGGTTCCTTAAAGACAACCTGCAGCTGACCGCTACCGGCGCGGGGGTGGGAACCATACTGGAGGTCAAGGAGGAGAAGGGCCTCGGCACCACTCTGGATGTGATCCTTTACAATGGGGAGTTCAACTCCGGGGAGACCATCATAGTGGGGACAGCCCATGAGCCCATTATCACCAAGATCCGGGCATTGCTCAAGCCCAAGCCTCTGGCAGAGATTCGAAGCGAGGAGAGGTTCCTGCCGGTAAAGCACGTGGCTGCCGCATCCGGGGTTAAGGTGGCTGCACCAAAGCTTGAGAGCGCCCTGGCCGGCTCGACCATCAGGGTGGTGACAAGCCCTGAGGAAGCGGAGGCCCTCTCCCTGGAACTGAAATCCGAACTGGAGGCAGTTCGGATCGATGCCGAGGCGGAAGGAGTGATCCTCAAGGCGGATACCATCGGCTCTCTGGAGGCCATGGTGGGCGAGCTGAAGGCCAAGAAGGTCGCCATCCACTATGCCGATGTGGGGCCGGTCTCCCGCCGGGATGTGATCCGGGGCGCGGCAATCAAGGAGCCTCTGCTCTCGGTCATACTGGCGTTCAACGTCCCCATCCTTCCTGATGCCTTGAGCGAGATTCAGAAGACCAATGTTCCTGTTTTTTCCAGCGATATCATCTACACCATTCTGGAGAGCTACGAGCAGTGGGTAGAAGAGCAGAAGATGAAGATAGAGCAGGCCCGACTGGAGGCGGTGATCCGTCCTGGTGCGGTGAGGCTTCTGCCGGACTGCGTCTTCCGCCAGTCCAAGCCGGCCATAGTGGGAGTGCAGATCATCGGAGGGGTGATCCGGACCCAGATCAATTTGATGCGAGAGGACGGGGCCAATGTGGGAGAGGTCAAGGGCATCCAGGCCCGCAATGAGAACGTCGGTTCAGCCACCGTGGGCCAGGAGGTGGCCATATCCATAGACGGGCCGACTGTGGGCCGGCAGATCCACGAGGGGGACATCCTTTATGTGAATATCCCCGAGAAGCATGCCCGCATTGTGGAGATGGAACTCAAACCCAAGCTGGCCGAGGATGAGCGCGAGGTCCTGGAGAAGTTCCTGGAGATCAAGCGCAAGAAAGACGCCTTCTGGGGAAGATAAAGAAGAAAGAAAGGACGAAGGTGTCGTAAATAGAGCTGGATGGCATAATAATTCCCCTTCTTGCCGTGGGCCTGGCAGAGATGGGAGACAAGACGCAGCTTTCCGTGCTGATTCTCTCCACCCGAACAAAGGAGTATTTCCGGCTTTTACTGGGAGTGATGCTGGCCTTCCTGTTGACGGACGGATTGGCCATAATTCTGGGATCATATGTGGGGGATGTAATGCCGGTTACAGCGGTCAAGGCCCTCTCAGGGCTGGTCTTTATTCTCTTTGGCATATTGATATTGAAGAATGGGCCGGAGGAAGAAGAGGCAGCGATGAGCTTCTCCTCCCGGAGCGCCTTTATTTCAGGATTCTCCATGATCTTCCTGTCCGAGTGGGGAGATAAAACCCAGATCGCTTCTGCCCTCTTCGCCACGGAATACGATCCCCATATGGTTCTGGCCGGAGTGATGATGGCTCTTTTCCTCCTCTCGCTCATGGCCATATATCTGGGAAGATATCTCTCCAGCAGGATCGACAGAAAGCTATTGTCCAGGGCGGCAGGAGCCATATTCCTGCTCATCGGCTCATCCTTCCTCTTGTCTGCCCTGGCGTCCTCCCTTTAGTACCAGCTCTGTCCAGCTCTTCCATTGCGAATTTTCAATTATGAAGCCATCTTTATTGAGTATTCCTGGGCCTGACCGAGATTTTCAGATATATAGTGTAGAGTCCCGAAACTCTT
>DAWB01000039.1 GCA_002505805.1 Methanosaeta sp. UBA80
TCCGCCGTACTCCCTCCCTGACGCTGCCAGGACGAAGTCCTTAGGGGCAGACTCAAGTCTGATCCACATCTCTATAGACCCCTGACTGAGGTCCCTTTTTGGATTCTGGTGCACATTCCCGACCCTCACATAATCTCCGCTCCCATCCAGCTTCAGGCCGGGACCGATGTTCTCCTCTGAGACGAAAGATGCGTCACCAAATAATTCTCCTGGATGGTGTCCGGCTGCGTCGTCCGCATTCCCATCGAAGAAGCTGTATAAGGCGATGATCTCATCCTCCATCTCTTCGGATGCTATGGAGATAGTCGACGTTGCCAGCAACGCCAATGATATTAAAATTAGCATAATCTTCATGACGGTTACCTCTTTGAAGATATGTGCCATTTTTAAATATAAAAACATTTTCTATTATTATTGCTGACAGTTTCGTCATTTTTCGCCGTGCCCCCTCTCCGCTTCATCCCAAAATCGGATCATGAGCCGGTTCATCTTGAAAGTAGAGTCGACTACTACGATTTTACAGCCATGGCCCGTATAATCACTACCAGGGCCATAGTGCGATCTGAGAGTATCAGAAAGAATCCTCTCTATTTTCTGGCCGGAACCACGGTCAATTCAGCTTATTCTGTTCAGGCATATGATCAATACTGTCCTGATCAAGATCTGAGAGGATTTTACACCTCAGAGATTAAGCACTACCATTGCCCTTTAATAAATGGGCTGGTTGGTTCGAAGTCATTCGCTCTGAAAGAAGCATGCTGATAGGCTTCATCCGGCAGGATCTGACCCTGCATGGGCTTTAAAAGCGTTGCAGGGGGGTGAGCGATGAAATCCTCAATCATCATCTTCCCGCCTCGCCTGAAAAGATTGCAGCCTCTGGCTTTCTTGCCTATTCCGCCCGCATAAAACCGTATAATCCGAAACAGCTCTTGCGTTCTCCTGTACCAGAAGCTGCTTGGGCCGGGCCATCATCTTGGCCCATCGGCTGTAAGGCTACAGCCTCCGAAATTCCCCCATCTTGCTGTGAGGCTCTCTGTCGTGGCCTCAACCGCATTACAGCCACTTCCGCTCATGGCCATCCCGCATCCTCTATCGGCTCGCCCATCTCAGGATNNCATCCCCGGCACCGCCCGGAAGGCCTGGTCCATCTCGATCACACCCACATCTACCATCCCGGCCTGAAGAAAGTCCTTATCCAGAGAGAATGTCTTCCGCGGGCTTTGAACCACCCACAAATCCAGGCAGGTGGTATCCCAGACCTTGCTGGTTAAGTATCCCTCATAGGGCTTGATTATCCTGATCCAGAATCTGCCCGGCTCCAGGCCGGAGGGTACCGATTTTGCTATGTCTATCTCGGGGAAGCATGCTCGTAGATTCATCCTCGAAGTCGGTGCGATGGGAGTCAGCTTCTCTTTCAACTGTTCCGAATCCAGATTAAGATTGATCAGAATCCATGCGCTGCATGAGTACTTCCGGGCGACAATATTCCAGGAGAAGGCGGATCTCTCTTGTCTATTCCCCCTGCATAAAAACAGACCTGGCTCTGGGCAGGCGCGGGATTTCTTCCAGGAGGATCTGGCCAGCGGGGAGCTGTGGAAGGGCGTGATTTAAAATTAATAATTAACAATCTTTTAAAATTGTTTTCTAAAATACAATCTTCTCGAATTGTATTTATGCAATGAGGATCATCTATCAGTCCTGAGATTTTTTGCCCAATAGCTTTTTCGTTTTGATGGTTGCAGAAGATTTGAGGATGAGGTGTCATGTCGAAACCTAATGAGCGTCAGTATTGGCTTTGGGTAACCCGCCCAGATTATTACTAGTTCTGCCAAATATTTTAAGTCTATTGAAAATCGTCCTGGCAGAACCATTTCCACGCTGGCTCCAACCAGGACTCTCATGCTTAATGAGTGGTCACACCAACCCTATTTCCCGATCTTCTTATAAAACACCCTCTGCGCCTTCCCCTCCGTCCTGGGCAGCCCTCCTATGGGATAGACATCCCCACGCGGCGAGAATCCCAGAGCCTCCTTCAGCGCCTTCTCCACCATGAAGCCTGTCACCCCCGGCTCGGCCTCGACGTTCACCCGCACGTCCTTGACTCCGTCTACCTCTTCCACGATTATCTGGTAGTTGCTGCCGACGCCGGGTATATTCATCAGCGTCTGCTCCACCTGCTTGGGGAAGAAGTTGACTCCCTTGACTATGATCATGTCGTCGATCCTTCCGGTGATGGGAGCAATTCGCAGATGGGTCCTGCCGCACTCACACTTTTCTCGGGATATGACCCTTGTCAGGTCGGCGGTGCGGAAGCGTATCACGGGCAGGGCCTGGCGGGTCAAAGCGGTCACCACCAGCTCTCCCGTCTCCCCGTCGGCCACAGCTTCGCCGGTTTGTGGGTCAATAACCTCCAGAAGATAGTGGTCCTCCCAGACATGCAGGCCGTCATGAGCCGGGCAGTCCTGGCCCAGGGTGCCCACGCCGCCCGTCTCAGTCATGCCGTAGATATCGAAAACCTCTATGCCCAAACCATCGCTGATCCTCTTCTTCATGCTCTCGGAGAAGGCCTCAGCTCCGAAGATGCCCACCTCCAGATCGGGCAGCTTCTCGCCCATCTCCTCCATCACCTCGATGATGCGAATGCCATAGCTGACCACGCCGGTGAGGATGCGGGTCCTCAAATCCCGGGCCAGCTTGACCTGCCTCTGGGTGTTGCCCGGGCCTGCGGGAATGACGAACAGCCCCGCGGCACGAGCTCCATGGTACATGCCGAAGCCGCCGTTGAATAGGCCGAATAAAGGAGTGATCTGCACTGCGTCGCCGGGCACTCCTCCGGCCATGCGGTAGCAGCGGGCCATGCACTCC
>DAWB01000014.1:0-867 GCA_002505805.1 Methanosaeta sp. UBA80
TGAGAAATACGAGGATAAATGCAATTACTCCTGAGACATATCTGATACTTAACATTTTATCACCCTATGTTCTAGTATTAATTTATTAATAAAAAAAATATAATTAATCACCCTATACGGTTCGTGCATAAGTAAATGTTAGGACCATGCCATATCTGCCATCTACATCTGTAAATGCAGTTGGCTGATAGAGTTCACCATCGAACCATTCCGGATAATTGCCATAATCATAGGCTATTCTTTTAGCTGTTGTTGTTGGAACTATCCAGCCATCAGAATTTCCTGTGCTCTGAGGTGTTGCTTTTACTTGCAGCTCGNNGGTACCTAATTTAAGGGCACCACTCGTCATTTTCCCATCATCTTTATCAGATGTTACGGATACAGACCATGGCCCGCATCCCCCAACCTGTATGAGACCGGTGTAAATTGGATTCCATGTATTAGGTATTGTAATATCTGGATTCAATACCTGATCGGGGAAAGTCAAGGAATTCGCAATAGGGCAAATCACATCTGCGCTTATAGTGACCTGATTAGTTGCCATTGCCGTATTCACTGCTAGCAATACTATAGCTATGCCTAGATAGTGGCTTATTTTCATATCTTCTCCTCCTTTTTTAGGTGGAGTGAGGAAATCTCCTATAATAGAAATAGCTTGTTGATAGTGGGATATAACCGTTCTGCAAATTGTGCATGTTTGGAAATTATCACCAAATTTGAGCTTTGTTATCAATATTGAAAATTTGCATAAGCTCATCTCTGCAGCATTTTATGAACGATTTTACCCGGAAGGTAAAATGGCATTAAGCCTTCGCAATTTTTGCAATACATAATTTTATAGAAACATAGCAAAACATTTTAATTATA
>DAWB01000014.1:885-2429 GCA_002505805.1 Methanosaeta sp. UBA80
AAGGAATTATAGGTTCGAAGGAACACAGTTGGAGAGATCACATGACCGAAGCAAGAGCCATAAGAGATTCCTCTAAAGCCAGAGCCAAGAATTCCAAATTCTGCACACTGAAGGCTAGGCTTACAGAGAGCCTGGATACTCTCATCCCCATACGACCAAAGCCCTAAGCNNAAAACCATGCCCTCAGAGACATGATAGAGGAGAACCTGGTCATAAAAACGGGCGAGAGCTACGACTTAAGCAATCTGGGCAATATCCCGAAGAGTACCCAGGAATGGATGGGAAGAACCTTGGATGCATCAAGGATCACCGAGACTTCATCCTGAGCCACGATCTATCCGGAATATCCCCGAGCCTACATGTGACCATGGGGGTCATCTGCGATGGCCAGATGACCATCGAGAACGATCCGGCCATTCCGAGCCGCCACCACAAGATCATCCTCCACTGTTCTCGCAGGCCAGGCACTTCCAGATGGCCTCATCAACCCTGGTCCCCGAGCATCAGCTCGCAACAGCCTTGGCTGTCAGATAGGAGCTTTGACTTTAAAAAAAAAAATTAAAAATATTTAAAGCATATCTTTTATATAGGATGTTCTGCATCAATCTAAGCTTGTAGTAGGCAACATTTCCCTAATTGGCTAAGGCATCCATGGTAGTTGCGGCTGGATTAAGAAATGCAGTCAGTTGGCTCTAGCCATATGATAACTAACAACAGAAAATAGCATAATTCCAGGAGAAGGATCTAAACCAACTGCATATTCGTGTTTCATGACTGCAAAAAAGATGAGGTTTTTAATAGGTCATAAAGGGAGAGCATGCCGGGATCACGAGCATTAGGGGATCAATCGATCATCGGAGCCAGGATACCTGCCACCACCTCATTGAAAGGCAAGGTGATGGAAAGCCTGGACTGCGAAAAGACTTTGACCACCAAGGCTCTTAGCAGCAAGCTCGGATTGCACCAGTCCTCCGTAAGCCATACCCTCAAAGAGCTGATAGAGGAGGACCTGGTAATCAAAAAGGGCAAAGGCTACCGGCTCAGCAACCTGGGCATCATCCAGAAGAATCTCACTAGATGGATGGGAAAAACCCTGAGGTGCATGGAGGCGGAAAAAGACTTCTTCCTAAGCCATGACCTGAGCGGCATTCCCACTGGCTTTCTGGTGAGCATGGGCCTCCTATGTGAGAGAAGGGAGGGCATAAAGAATGATCCGGTCAAGCCCTTTCAAATTGAAGAGATCATTAAGCCCATCCCGGCCCAGGCCGGGCATATAATGATCGCCTCCTCGTTCATAATCCCCGAGCATCATCTGCACGTGGCCGCTGCCGTCCGCAATGGCGCGAAGTGCCAGACGGCCACATCACAGAGGATCGTCCAGGAGCTGCAAGGAAAGAATCTGGCCCTGATGGACAGCTCGCATCTCAGTCAGATCGAGGTGCGCATAAATGAACATATCAATATGCACTTGATAGTCACCGAATCGCACCTCGTCCTCTCCCTTCCCCGCCTGGACGGATGCATAGATCTGCAAAATGTCATAA
>DAWB01000014.1:2482-4315 GCA_002505805.1 Methanosaeta sp. UBA80
CGAATCCAACCATCGCTAGAACGACGAACCCCGGCTGGGCGCGGCGCTGAGGCGGCGCATCGGACACCACGCCCACTCATGCGCGAGGCCGGGGTACAGGCCGGGAGCGGGAGGGCAGGAGGGCGGGCGGCAGGTGCGGCTGACCCTGGAGCGCGCTGGGATATGTTTGATCTTCAATAGAGCAAGTTATTTAGCTTCAGGAGCCATAATTGCATAAAGAAACATGAGTCGTCAGAGTGAAGAAGCATGGCAGACATAGATATCATCTTGAGGTGCCTTAAATCTGATTTAAAGGCGGCCCTGGGAGATAAGATGGGGGATCTCATACTCTTCGGCTCCCGCTCTAGGGGTGACTTTGCGGAGTACTCTGATGTCGATCTGCTAATACTTGTCGAGGGCAGTCTGACCAGAGAAGAGAAGAAGAAGGCGGATGATCTGATCGCCAGCTATTCTTTAAAGCATGATATTGTGATATCCGGTCTCATCTATCCGGCAAAAATCTATCAGCACTTCAATACGCCTTTTCTCCTCAACGTAAAAGAGGAAGGCATACTGGTATGAGATATGAGCAGGAGATTTTAGCCCTCTTAGAGAAGTCAAGACGAAGCCTGAATGCATCAAAGAGTCTAATGGAAAGGGGCGATTATGATTTCGCCATATCCAGGGCTTACTATTGCATGTTCTATTGCGCAGAAGCATTATTGCTCAGCAAAGATCTCAAGTTTTCAAAGCACTCTGCCGTGATATCCTTTTTTGGACGGGAATTTATAAAGTCGGGATTGCTTTCCGAGCAGCTTTATGGCCATCTATTAAAGGGTTTTAGAGAAAGACAGATTGGCGACTATGAAGCTTTGAATTTGCCTCTCCTTGAGGATTCACAAGAGATCGGTTCGGAGGCAGAAATATTTCTTATGGCAACTGAAGCGTATTTGGGGAAGATAGGCTATAAATCATGATTTCTGGCACACTGAGTTTTTTAGATCCGGCCATTCCGAGAAGCATCCAAGAGAAGATCATCCTCCCCCTGCTGGCGCAGGCTCTAAGCTTCCTGGTGGCCTCATCAACCCTTGTCCCCGAGCAGCAGCAAACCGTGGCCCGGGCCGTCAGAGAGGGCGGCAGCCTCCAGACCGTCACAACCGCGCGGATCATCCAGGAGCTGCGCCTCAAGAGCTATGCCCTCAAGGATGAGTCGCTTCNNACCGAGCTTTTCAGCCGCAGCGAAATCAATTTGACCTGATGGTGACCGAAACCCACCTCTTCCTGGCCCTGCCCCAGCTCGACAGAACTTATGACCTCGAGAACATCATTCTCAGCAAGGACCCGCAGGCCGTGGAGTGGGGCAAACTGCTCTTCCTCTACTTCCAGAGCAGCGCCGAGAAGGTAGACCTCACGACATTCTGAGGCCGGGCTCGGGGGAGGGCTTGGCGCGCCCTTCCCCGCATTTCCGAGGGGCCGGGCGGTCGGGCGATGTTGGCGGCGGTGGGCAGGAGGATGCAGAGCGGGTCGCTCCCCTCAAGTCTTATAAGGGATGATATGGAATAAAATAGCATTATCAGGAGTGACTCTTGGCCTTGACCGAATATCTGGTATCCATTAAAATTGAAAAGCTGGAAGAAGGAGCATATTTGGCCACCAGCGATAACCTGCAGGGCTTGGTGGCACAGGGGCGGACCATTGCCGAGACCATGGAAATAGCCCAGGACGTAGCCAGAAAGCTGATCGAGTCTTTCATCGAATTAGGGGATCCTCTGCCGGAGGATATAGTGCGCCCAGCCCGAGTTGTGAGAAATATCAAGATTCCGGTTGCCGTTAGCGTATGAGCAAGACCCCTGT
>DAWB01000014.1:4345-5291 GCA_002505805.1 Methanosaeta sp. UBA80
CCATGAAATCTGGTATAATCCTGCAACCAAGAGAAGGACAACAGTTCCAAATCATCCCGGTGCGGATATTCCCAAGGGAACTTTAAGAGCCATCCTCAAAGAAGCTGGCATACCGTTGGACGATTTTCTAAGGCTTTTGGACTAGCCTTGCCTCTCCAATCATGCTTTGCTTCCCCATTCGCCCCAGGGCAGGAGATGAGCTTCAGTCGCCTCCCTAATGCGCGAGGGCTTCGGGCCGGGCGGGAGGGCTGACTCCCCCCGGCGCGCGCTGAGCGCATTGCAGCGCTTCATGCCTCCCAGGCCTCCCCACCATATGCCCTGTCCGGCTTAGCAGATAAGGCCAAATAGGAAGATAACATAATTTCTCCAGGATGATCAGGCTCACTGCAATTGTCTCCGGCAAGGTCCAGGAGGTCGGCTACCGGGCCAGGGTGGTAGATATAGCCAATGCCTTTGGGCTCAAGGGCATGATCGAGAACCTCAAGGACGGACGGGTGAAGATCATTGCAGAGGGCGAGGATGAGAAACTCAAATGGTTCGAGTTCGCCATAGACATCAAAAATACATTGATATCCGTCTCCGCCATAATCAAGACATACTCTCCTGCCACCGGAGATTTCGAGAACTTTGGAAAGCTGGTGACCAAAGGCGAGACGGACAGCAGGCTTGATACTGCGGCAGTCTATCTAAAGGAAATCGTAGTCAGTGTCAATAAAATGAACGATAACCTGGGCGGAAAGATGGACACGATGATAGCCAAGCAGGACCAGATGCTGGACAAGCAAGATACAACCATTGGAGAAATTCGGGCACTCAGGACCGATCTTAAGGGCTACATGGATATGAGGTTCAAGCGCATTGAAGCCGATCTATCAGAGCTGAAAGATATGAAAGTAGCATTAAAAGAGAAGGGATTGATCTAAAAGAGCCTTGATGCCATCGATTG
>DAWB01000014.1:5314-5834 GCA_002505805.1 Methanosaeta sp. UBA80
TGAGCACAAAGCTCGGCCTGTATAACTCCTCATTGAGCCAGGCCATCAATAAACTTATCGACGAGAAACTGGTCGAAAAATGGCAAGATCCACAGCCAGAGCAACCTGGGGCATCACCCAGAAGAACACTGTAGCGTGGATGGGAAAGATCCCCAGATGCCTGGCGGAGCACAGAGACTTAATTTTAATCCACGACCTCGGGAATTCCCTCCGCATCCAGATGACGCTCGGCAATCTGCTGCGACCGGGAGATCATCGAGAACGACTCCGCCATCCCGAGCGGCAACCGTCATAAGGTCATGCTGCTGCTGCTCTCACAGGCCAGACGCATGGCTCACCTGCTATCAGGAGCAGAGGCCCTTAAGGTGGGTGGAGAGCAGCCAGACAGATAGGAGGTCATCTCCTCAAGCCATCGTCTCTATCCGGCAGGCAGCCATCTTGTATTCCGGGATCTTGGCCACGGGATCGAGGGCATCGGAGGTGATGATATTGGTCCCCTGCCAGTGGAAGGGCATGAAGA
>DAWB01000014.1:5884-6049 GCA_002505805.1 Methanosaeta sp. UBA80
GGTCATGGAGCCGCTGTTGTACTGCACCACAATCCTTCCCGTGGAGAGCAGCATGGGGTATTCAAGACTGGTCAGCTCGCCAGCTGGTTTGTTCTGCACGTTGGCAATCCTTGCTTTGCCGTCCAAGGTGGAAAACCTCTCCTGATGCAGTATAGCCGTTCCGGG
>DAWB01000046.1:0-7998 GCA_002505805.1 Methanosaeta sp. UBA80
ATGCCTCCAGGCCAGGTGGACTGGATGAGCGAGTTTTTTGATTTGGTTTGAAGTAATTAGCCACACTGCAGGTCAATGTCAATTGGGCATGGATGGCAAACCATACCGCAAAAAAAGACTGAGTGTTCCACACCATCATCGAATCGGTGACATTCCAGCTTTCATTGATCTTTTTGAGGAGCACCAGATGGCCAGTGCCACAAGGAACCAGAGCCTGGTCCNNAGCCGTGTGCTCTCCGCATCAGGAAAGAGGGTCAGGCCGCCCATTCTTATTATCTCCTGCTCTGCAGGCATGTCCTTTGATGGGGAAGAAAAAAGATAGAAGAGAGCCCGTCTCAGAAGACAAAAAGCGGTTATTAGCAACTCGATATTTGGTTTGATCACCTTATGTTTGAGGTTTGCTATCACTATTCGTTTATTCTATCAGTCTCACGATCTTGATCAGAAGGATCTATCCTCCTGCCACAGGAGGAAATATGGCCAGCTCATCACACTCATGCAATGATATTGATAGATCACTTGAGGGATCAATCCTTTTAGCTCTTCGCTGAATTATGTGGGTNNCCGTGAGAAGTAACGTATACCAGGTGAGTTGGGGATTTTGCTGCATATGGGAGTTGTTCGCAGGAGGTAGTGCATGAGGTCGTTTATCATAATTCTAAATCTCAAAGTAACAATTGATCGGAAATTAACTAAAACTAAATTTTGAGAAAAAATGTTAGCAGGTTAGAGCGAAATATGCATATTCGGGCAAATTGTGTGTGGCTCTTCGCCGAATTATGTGGGTGAGTTAGGCCAGATAATATGGCCTCTGTTCCTCTGTGTCTCTGTGTTTGGGTCAGAGCATAGCGGTTCACCACAAGAGGCACGGAGACACAGAGAATTTACGATTCAAGTTCGCCCATGCCAAATAGCGAGGAGCCATAATATTCCAATACCTGGGCCAATAACTTCGAGATTTGAGATTATGCTTTTTCGGCCTTGCATCCTCCCTTGTGCGCCTCTTGTTGTCTGAGGTATATCATTCTGCAGCTTAGGTCTGCACGCACCCCACAATCCGCCCGTCCTTAAGCTTATACATCTTATGCGCCTTTCTTGCCATATCAAGATCATGAGTTACAACAATCAGAGTCATACCCTGCCGGTTGAGATCAGAAAAGAGCTCGAAGATAATCTGCGATGTTTCTGAGTCCAGATTGCCTGTTGGTTCATCTGCCAGTATTATCATGGGATCGTTTATCAGCGCCCGCCCGATTGCCACCCGTTGCATCTCGCCGCCGGAAAGCTGCCCAGGCAGATGATTGCCTCGATCTCCCAAGCCCACCCTCTTTAGGATACTGTCAATCCTGCTCTTGTTCCCATCACGATGGCTGAAGAGCAATGGAAGTTCTATGTTCTCCAGGGCGGTAAGCGCAGGCATGAGGTGAAACTGCTGGAAGACAAAGCCGATGTTATCTCTTCGCAGCTTCACCAAATCACGCTCCCTAAGTCCGCTTATCTCGATGTCGTTTAGCCTCAGACTTCCTCCCGAAGGAGGGTCCAGGCAGCCCAAGACGTTTAGGAGCGCCGTCTTTCCGGACCCAGAAGGACCGACGATCGAGATAAATTCACCCTCGCTAACGCTGAAATCAACCTCTTTAATAGCATAGATCTCTTCTCTTCCTCGACGATAGACCTTGGAGAGATTCTTGGCTTCGATTACGTTTCTCATTCCAGTCCACTCCTGATAGCTTCCATGGGGCTCNNCCGGATATATCCCGCAAACCAGCCCCAAGATAACCGAGAAGGCCAGGGAGAACGCAACCAGTTCCGGACTGAATGAGATGAGCGATCCCGAAGGGGAGTAAGGAAGCATTCCCTTAACAAAGCTCTCAATCAGGCTTGATCCCATAAGAGCGGCAAACATCCCTATTATGCCGCCACTGATAGTTATGAAAACCGTTTCCATCAGGACCATCGCACTGATGTCTGATCCCGAGGCTCCAATGGCCTTCATCATACCGAACTCTCTCGTTCTTTCATTCACAGACATGAGCAATGTATTGATTATACCAAAGGCGCTGATGATCAAGGCTATTATTATCACAGTAAGGAGGAGAGATTTCGCTGAACCTGCCAGATTCATTATGGTCCCCATAATCTGAGTCATGGTGACTACCTGGATATCTGGAATCTTTTCCATCTCTTCCGAAACCGCTGAGATGCGGCTCACGTCTCTTACTTTAACCGCTATCGTCGTGATCCTGCCCTCTTTGCCAAAGACCCTCTGTGCTTCCTCTAAGGGGAAGAAATGGAACTGATCATCCTGATCACCAGTCCTATCCAGGATGCCAACGATGGTGAACTGCTCTTTATTCGGACCAACAGGCAACACCTGCCCAACGCTCAGGTTCTCTTTCTCCGCCAGATCTCTGCCCGCTAACATGACGTTGGTTTCATTTTCCATGAAGAACCTCCCCTCAACTTCCCACCAGGGCTTGAGACGGAGCATATCTTCCATCTTGATCCCGTAAATGATATGTGGCGTGCTTTTGCCTGTCTTCTCATCCTTCTTCAGAAATTGGTGCATAAGCATGGGGGTGGCCAATTCTATATCCGGAATGCTGGTAACATTATCCAGGTCCGAGGCAGAAAGATACTTTGGTATAACTCCTCCGTGGATGATGAGTGAAGCGGCTTCATAGGGACAGCCTTTAGGAACCGCCAGAATATGCACCCCCATGCTGTTCACCTCATTATTCAGCTCTTTTTCATATCCGGAATTTAGGGAGAGGAGGCTGAATAGGACCGATACGGCAATGGCCACGCCAAGAATGGTGAGGCCTGTTCTGCCTCGGCGGCGGGTTAGGTTCTTGGCTGCAAGGGTGAATAGATTCATTTATAATNNATTTCTCCACCAATCTCGACGATTTTACCGATGAGCATGGGATCGCCGTCTTTGATTGTGACTTCACCATATACCTTTGCATCTTCGCCTCTCTTCTGGGGTATTACGAAGTTGCTCGGGAGAATATCAACGTATATGCTACCGGTATCGTCGTTAAGTATGAACCAGCAGCCTGAGGGGCACTCTCTCTCTATTGTCCCTTCTATTACCACCATCTTTCCCTCATAGAGAGTTGCATTATCGAGAATGCCGCTGATTCTTAATTCTTCTCCATCTAGATCTGCAGGAACGTTCTTTGACAGGACAGGAGACAAATCGAAGAAAACCAATCCCAGCAAACATAGAGCAGTTATCAATATATATCGATCTTTCGTTTTCATCACCCTATCATTAAAAATTCAGGTTTATGCAATGCTATTCGAGTATTCTCGATCAGAAGGNNAAATATGGCCAGCTCATCGCCCTCATGCAATGATCTTGATAGATCTCTTGGGCTTTCGATCCTTTTATTATTGATCATGAGCAGAACATAATCCATGAGCTCATCGGAATCTTCAAAGGCTGCCACCTTGAATCCGGTGCATGAAGACGCCAGGATTGCCAGAACCTCTTTTACGGTAGCCCCCTCATTAACATCCAGCTTTCGCTCTTTTCCCAGGATCTCTCTAAAGCTGGCAAAAGCCAGAAATTTTATCAACATAACGCCTCCAGAATGCTAATTCTCATAAATTTTATTGAAGCTGATCTGAAGCTGTTGTGATCTCTTTTCATCCTTCATGGCACCCTTTTTCAATAATCTCTTCATCTTCTCTTTCTCGTTTTCCCGAAGCCGGGCGATCTCTTCCTCTGAGTCTATGCCCATGACGAAAGTGCCATGGCAAGGCTTGACGAAGGTGAATAGCATCTCCTTTCCCCGCACACCCATAGCCACCGGTGGCACTCCTATGATATAATAGTCCTTGAAGATCTTATAGCCGGGATCGACATAGTATACTTCTTCAGAGCTCTTTTCAATGTAATCGCGTGCTTCTTTGAAGGAGATGCGCTCCAGGTACAATTTGTACTTCATTTGCTCGACACAGCTCATGCAATCACCCGGTCGATCTTGCTCTTCAGGGGAACAGGATTATGCACCGCCTTTGCTACGATTTTCTCTGCCGGAAAATCCACCGAATCGGACAAGGGTTCGGCATTTTTTCCAAAGATCACCGCGTACAGCTTGGCAGAGGATATAGCAGACATAGTTGCCGCATAGGTCAGACCGGCATCGCTGTGCATGAAGGCAAAGCAACAATCAAAATTGATCTTCTTTTCGACAATATCCGCAATACATTGGTCAACGTCCATGGTTTTTTCCACATAGTGTCCCTCAATATCTGCCACTTTCAGTAACTTTAGCGCGGCATCGGTGCCAGCAACTGTCACATCTCTCCCAGATTTATTCAGTTTATTAGAGAGATAGAGTACAACGCTCATCTGCACCGGAACCTCTGGACATCCCATTATCAGGAGGCAAGTATTGCATTCATCCATGATTACACCTCAACAAAATCCAAGCGAGCTGCTCTAGATGGCCCAAATTTCATAATTGTGATCTTCAATAACAATTGTTAACCATAACCAGATATATAAATCTACTGGTAGTGGCGGGAGTCAAGCATATTTGGATCAATTGTCATCCGTATAGGTGAATTCTGATTATCCTTCAGATTTATGTGTTCTTGAGATCCCATTCTCAATTATGCTATTGTTGATATCGGTCCTATTTTCATCCATTTGTTGGGATTAGCAAGACCTCATTCATGCTGCCGCTTCTAAATCCGTTCATATCCAGTGTAACATATGAGAATCCAAAGGACCGGAATTTTTTGGATATCTCGATCCTATTAAGCATGGCCTTCTCTAGATCATTGCCCAGCAATTCAATCCTTGCCAGATTTCCATGAGCTCTTACCCTTAGCTGTCCAAAACCGAGGCATTTCAGGAAATCCTCGGCCAGTTCTACCATCTCAAGATTCTTGATCGTAATTCTCTCTCCATAGGGGATCCTAGATGAAAGGCATGCAGAAGGTGGCTTGTTCCAGAACGACAGCTTCATGCGTCGAGTTATCTCTCGAATGTCTTCTTTAGATATGCCTGCATCCACAAAAGGATGCCATATTCCCATCTCTTCGCAGGCTGCAATGCCTGGCCTATAATCGTCGTAATCTGAGCAATTCATCCCGTCCGCTATACATGTGATTCCTCTCTCGGCGGCCAAAATCTTAAGCGTCGTAAAGGATGCTTTTTTACAGAAGTAGCACCGATCGGTCCGATTTTGGACGAATTCTTCGGCAGACAGGAATTGCATTCTGATTACCTCATAATTCAAGCCTAGAGATTGGGCTAATTGTACGGCGTAATCCAATTCGCTTCTGGGCAGGGTTTCTGAATCGATTATAACGCATAGGGCATTTTCCCCCAGAACATCATGAGCAATTTTTGCTAGTAGGCTGCTATCTACTCCTCCTGAATATGCCACTATGATTCTTCCTTTCTTCGTTATCTCCGATCTGATATTCTTTAGCTGACTAGAAAAATTCATTAAAAATCCTCGCTCAATAATGTATTATAGGCAGTCTTGATATTATAGCTACATATCACCCAATTTTTGAAGGAAAAATGAAAACATTTTTAAATATATGCTTTCGCAATTTTACTCGCATCGAGCAGGACAGCAGGTATCTTCGTCATCCCTCATCATTCTGCAAATTTCGCATATCCCCTTTGCAGGGTCGTCTATCTTCTTTTCCCAGAGATCGTCGGTAAGTTTGGATATAGATTCTTTAATTTCTTTACCGAATTCAATATTATACCCTCTCTTCTTGGAGACATATTGAGAAACAGCAGGAGGTGAGATTCCAAGCAACTCCGAAACGTCCTTTTGAGCCATTCCGCGTTTTACCAGCGCTTCTGCAATTGCCGCCCTTATGCTTGGCAATATATCCCATACTACTTGTTCGCATGGTGACTTCATTAGTCTCGATCCCTAAGCATTCATTTTAGCTAAAAATCACAATTGTTAATTGCAGACGTTTTAGTATATAAACCTTCGTACAACATCTATATATAAGATAACAATTGTTAGCGCCCATGNNAGGAAGTGCATGATCGAATCCAAGAAGAGTTGCAGATGAACGAGACATACGATACCAGAAATGAAATTCTCACATTAAAGGAAGAGCACAATGCGACTATCCTGGCTCATAATTACCAGAAACCTGAGGTGCAGGATGTAGCAGACTTAGTGGGCGACTCCCTGGAGCTTTCTCGTGCGGCAGCCAGCTTAGATACGGAAGTTATTATTTTTTGTGGTGTGGACTTTATGGCGGAGACTGCGGCCATCCTCTCAACTCAAAAAAGGGTAGTGCTGCCTGAGAAGGATGCCTGGTGCCCGATGGCCCACATGATCACTGCCGACCAGCTTTGCGATCTTAAGAGACTGTATCCGGAGGCGGCAGTAGTTTGCTATGTAAATTCAACTGCAGAGATAAAAGCGGAAAGCGATATCTGTTGCACTTCTGCCAATGGACTGCAGGTGGCAAACTCTCTGTCCGAGAAACAGATTATCTTCGTACCTGATCGAAATTTGGCAGCCTATATAGCCCGCNNCTGGAACGGCTACTGCTATGTGCATGATCGTTTCACCGCCCAGGAGGTACTGGCTGCCCGAACCGAGCATCCTAACGCAGAAGTCCTGGTACACCCCGAGTGCCGGCCTGATATAATCGATCTGGCAGATTTCGTTTGCAGCACATCTGGCATGGGCCGGCATGCCAAGGCCAGTACTGCCAGGGAATTTATCATTGGAACTGAGGCTGGCATGGTTTACCGACTGAAGAAAGAGAATCCAGAGAAGCAATTCTGTCCACTCAGCAAGAATGCTATCTGTAAGAATATGAAGAAGACCGACCTCACGAAGGTCTTACGGGCGCTACAGACCCTTCAGCCGCGGGTGACAGTACCAGAGGATATCGCTTTTCGGGCGAGAAAAGCGATTGAGAGAATGCTGAATGTCAAGATCTGAACGAGATAGCTTCGCAAGAGGTTAAGAAATCCAACTACCTTCTGGAGCAATTTTCGCGGATTCGGGGATCGAAGATCTTGAGCGAATGGCCTCGAAGGCATACTCTTTATAGGGGGATTATTGGCGAATTTGCCGGAGCTACTCGCAAATGGAAGCNNGTTCCTGGATATAGCGGGCAAGCATGGATTGAGCATTAATTAGCTCTGCGGAAGACAGGCTGCAAAAGCAGACCAGCAGCCGGTTTCAGGTCTTTGAAATCATTCAGAGACGCTGTTGATTGATGAACTGTGCCAACTCGTTATTTAGTTTATCCCGTTCATCGTAAAATAGGCCGTGGCCGCTATTATAAAATGGGATAACCACTGAGTCCCTTATATGTCTATGCAGCTCCACAGCTAGCTGGAATGGCACCACCTGATCATGAACGCCATGGAAGATTCGTGTGGGGATTTTAATATCTTTCAGCTCGGTTCGAAGGTCTTGATCTCTCAGCTCCTCAAGCCCTCGCACAGTTGCATACGGCGATGCTTCCATTCGAATGCCTTCCAGCCAGCGATAGAATCGAGGACTGGCTGTTGTGTGAAAATTCACCAGCCCCAGATCCCGTGCAAGCTTGGATCGATCTTGAAGAGCGGCTGCAAGTGTCTCTTCGATCTCTTGGATTGGTATGCCATAAGGATTATCTGCTCTTCTTGAGAATAGCGGTCCTGCTGCCCCCATGAGTGCCAGCTTGGTCACTCTCATATCTTCTTGAAGGGCTGCGTAATGCATAACGATTGCTCCGCCCATGGAAAAGCCGGCGAGCAGTACATCATGCAAGTCCAGCTTTTCGATGACCTTTCTGATATCCTCTGCCCAGGTATCGTAATCGTTTCCCTGCCAGGGCTTATCTGATTGTCCAAAGCCCCTCAGGTCTATGCCTATCACTCGATAGCCTGCTCTCGAGAGCGGCACCATCTGATACTCGAATGCCCTATGACTTAAAGGCCAGCCATGAATGAACACAAATGGTCTGCCCCTGCCCCAGTCCTGCACGAACAATTTA
>DAWB01000046.1:8014-8219 GCA_002505805.1 Methanosaeta sp. UBA80
GGCAAAGTTTGCCAGTTTTGTTAGTTGTGCGGAGATGCTTGGGCAAATGCTTTATATGATAACAATTGTTATTAACGGTCTAGTGGATCATTTCCGAGATGATCTCAATTTCTGCTTTGCTATGAGCGCATCAAATGGAGAATGCATCAATCAATCTGGAGGAAAATACCATGAATAGAATCTACATGGATCATGCTGCAACCAC
>DAWB01000083.1:0-582 GCA_002505805.1 Methanosaeta sp. UBA80
CTCGGGATTGATGGGCTCGCCCACTGATCCCAGCAGCCTCAGGCATGAGATGTCGTGCGTCTTGGGCCACTGGTCTCCTGCCTTCATGAACATGCGGACTGCGGTTGGCGCGGTATAGAGCACTGAGACTTTGTTCTCGCTGATGATCTTGAACCAGCGGCTGAAGTCGGGAAAGTCGGGGGATCCCTCGTATATCATGCTCGTGGCACCGAGGCAGAGTGGCCCATAGACCACATAGGAATGGCCGGTGATCCATCCCACATCGGCAGTACACCACCAGACATCGCTGTCCTTGATGTCGAAGACCCAGGACAGGGTTTGGGCGGGAGTGACACAGTAGCCGCCATGGACATGCTCGATACCCTTGGGCTTGCCGGTTGTGCCAGAGGTATAGAGGATGAACAGCCGGTCCTCAGCATCCATCTTCTCGCTCTCGCATACATCGGACTGCTTTTCCACCAGCTCGTGATACCAGATATCCTTTCCTGCCTTCATGGGCACATCGATGCCTGCTCTCTTGACCACTACTACATTTTGCACGCTGGGTGTGTTAGCGGTGGCCTCATCCACATTGGGCTTGAG
>DAWB01000083.1:652-1902 GCA_002505805.1 Methanosaeta sp. UBA80
GGCGCAGGCGAGCATGGCGATGGGGGTCTCGGGGATCATGGGCATGTAGATGCTGACTCTGTCGCCCTTGGTTACACCCAGGCTCTTGAGGCCGTTTGCAAGCTTGTTGACTCTCTTGGCCAGATCGGCATAGGTGATAAGCTGGGTGGGTTGGTCTACGGGCTCGGGTACGAATATGTAAGCGACCTTGTCCTTCTTGGCCCCTGCCGCATGCCTGTCCACGGCATTGTAGNNGTAGGCCACATTGATCTTGCCGCCCACAAACCACTTGGCATAGGGGGGGATCCAGCTGAGGGCCTGAGCATAGGGCTCAAACCAGTCGGCATAGGTCTTGGCCATCTCATCCCAGAACTGGATATAATGCTGGCCGGTCCAGGAACGCATCTCCCGCTCGCTCTTAAAGCCCTTCTTTTTCATCCAGGCCATAACATTGGAATTTTCAGCGAGCTCTTTGGGCGGCTCGAATACTCTGGTCTCCTCATAAAGAACAGACGTTGTTGCTTTTTGCTCAGCCAATTTTGTAACCTCCTTTAAATCCCCACTTCTCCCCAACCTCCCGCTAATCTGTCTGGGTGCCAGCCCAAAGCCTTGGAGCAGCCAACCAGCAAGGTCTTTTTTCTCATTCTTCTGGCCCAAAAAGCCTGGCCAGCGGGAGCGATCGGGAATACTGTAGCGATCGATAATTAACCCGTTTTTTCATTTATAAAGTTATCGAGGCAAATCGAATTAATGATCAATAATTATCATAATCTAACATAATAAATTCAGAAATTAGATAAAATGTTTTTCATATTGCCGCCAGAGGACACTCGAATCCGGCTCTCGAGAAGGCCAGAAAGATGTGAAGTGAATGAGACGCAGTAAAAAAGAAAAAAGAAGAGAAAAAATTTCTGCCCCGCTCATTTGATGAGCGGGATAGCATCTACTGCATCGGGATTGGCCAGCGCGGATAGGTCTCCGGTGGGATTGCCCAAAGCCTTGGCCTTGATCACCCGGCGCATGATCTTGCCCGATCTGGTCTTGGGCACATCCTTGNNGCCAGCTCCTTCTTCAGATCCTCGCTCTCCTCCTGTCCGGTTCTGAGGATGACGAAGGCTACAATGACCTCTCCCTTGACCTCATCCGGCTTTCCGATGACAGCTGCCTCAGCCACCTTGGGATGGGATACGAGGGCTGACTCAACCTCGGCGTTGGAGATCCTGTGACCAGCAATCTTCAGCACGTCGTCGATTCTGCCCTGGATGAAGAAG
>DAWB01000083.1:1977-2154 GCA_002505805.1 Methanosaeta sp. UBA80
CTGAGCATGGATGGCCAGGGTGTGGCGCTGACAATGTTTCCTCCCGAGCCCAGCGGTACCGGATTGGCTTCCTCGTCCAGGACGTCGATATTGAATCCAGGCAGGGGGAAGGTCGCAGATCCGGGCTTGAGGGGAGTGATGGGCAGGGGAGAGACCAGGAATGTGCCGGTCTCAGTC
>DAWB01000083.1:2291-13049 GCA_002505805.1 Methanosaeta sp. UBA80
GTTGTCCTGAATTATCTTGTACCATCGGCCAAGGTCCGGGAAGTCCGGAGATCCCTCGTACATTATGCTGGTACAGCCCAATGTGAGGGGCCCGTATACTATGTATGAGTGGCCAGTGATCCATCCAATATCCGCTGTGCACCACCAGACATCGCTGTCCTTAATGTCGAAGACCCAGTGCAGAGTCTGAGCCGGACCGACACAATATCCGCCATGGACGTGCTCGATACCCTTGGGTTTGCCAGTAGTTCCGGAGGTATAGAGGATGAACAGTCTATCCTCGGTGTCCATCTTCTCGCACTCGCATTTATCGGACTTTCCGGCTACCAGATCGTCCCACCAAATATCTCTGCCCTGTTTCATGGGGACCTCGACGCCAGTTCTCTTGTATACCACCACATTCTGCACTGATGGGGTATTGGCTGTGGCCTCGTCAACATTCGGCTTGAGGGCCAGTGGCTTGCCGCGCCTGTAGAAACCATCCACAGTCACAACCACTTTTGCCTCAGCATCCATGATTCTGCTGTTCAGGCCGCCGGCGAAAAATCCTGAGAACACAATGCAGTGAATGGCGCCGATCTTGGCAATGGCGAGCATGGCAACGGGAAGCTGGGGGATCATGGGCATGTACAGCATGACTCTATCGCCCTTGACCACGCCCAGGCTCTTGAGGCCGTTGGCGAACTTATTGACCNNAGGTTCAGGCACGAATATATAGGCTACTTTATCCTTCTTGGCCCCCTGAGCATGCCTGTCCACGCAGTTATGGGCCACGTTGCATTTGCCGCCCACGAACCACTTGGCATATGGAGGTTTCCATTCCAGGGTTGATCCCCAGGGCTCGAACCAATCGGCATAGGTCTTGGCCATCTCCCCCCAGAACTGAATATAGTTGGCGGAGCACCAAAGGCGCATCTCCCGCTCACTCTTGAATCCCTTCTCCTTCATCCATTTCATGACGTTGGAGTTCTCAGCCAGATCTCTTGGCGCCTCGAATATCCTCGTCTCCTCTAGCAAGACAGATGTCTTTGCCGTCGCTTTTTGGTCAGCCAAATTCGTAACCTCCTTTAATAATTGATGTTCCTGCGATTCTATCCGGCTATCCTCTCAGTGGGCACTTGGACAAATTTATTTGAAAAACCGGGGCTCCCACCGCCGGAGAGTGACCACAGAAGCATCATCACGGTTGATTATTTTCTTCATTAATAAGGTTAATGGTTGCAGAAGGATGTAGTGCATAGCAATTCAAGATAAAAATAGCGCCTCCAGATCATAGGAGGCTTTTTGCCCGGAGATCACAAAGCCGCAATATTATAATAATTTTATTTATATGATTTTAGTTAAAATTTAACAAACTCGAAGAAACTTCAATCGCGACTGACCGGGGATTGAAGCCAACCCGATAAAAAGAATGGATTGGATGCTGTGATCTCTACATTGATACTGGATCCCAACCTGGGATTGCCTTCTACCACAATCCCCAGATAATTTTTCGCCCGGGCCTTCATGGTGCCGTCCCGACCTCTTTCAGTTACCAGGGCCGAGAGCGACTCACCCACGTATCTGCTATTTCTCCTGGCGGCAATATCCATCCACAGGCGGGTCATCTCTCTTGATCTCTCCTTTTTGAAGCGATCGGGCATGTCATAAAGCCTGGCGGCAGCCGTGCCCGGCCGCGCAGAAAATCTGGTCAGGTTGACTTTATCCGGCTGCATTCTCTCTATCAAATTAATGGTATCCTGAAAATCCTCTTCCGTCTCACCGGGAAAGCCTATGATAACATCGGTAATTATAGCTATATCAGGAAAGCAAGATCTGAAGGCTGCCACCATCCTCAAAACGTCTGGGGCATGGTATCTCCGGCCCATCTCCCCTAAAATACGATCCGAACCCGACTGAACCGGCAGATGCAAAAATCGATAGACTTTAGGGCTGCAAAAAGCATGTATAACCCGCTCCTGGATGGGGGTGAGGCTGTATGGATTCATCATGCCCACTCGCAACATGAACCTTCCGGGCAGGGCCGTCAGCCGGTTTAAAAGCAGGGACAGATCATCTCCCCGGTCAGAGCCATAGGCTGCGGTGTCCTGGGCGGTGATCTGAATCTCCACCAGGCCCTGGGCAATCATTCTCTTAACCCGTTCGACCACATCATCAAGGCTGCGGCTCTTCAGACTTCCCCTGGCTTTTCTCACTATGCAGTAGCTGCAGGCTCCGTTGCATCCCTCCGCCACATTGACGATGCCGCAGAGATCCTGTGCCGACCCTGGGCTGAGTGGCAAGGAATATAGCATAGCGGGTGGGTCCAAAGAGAGCGGGGGCAGAGAGCTTGGGAGAGCAAAGAGATCCTCGATCTTCCTGGCAGAAGATCCATTCAAGGTGCCCAGCTCTCCCCGGCAGGACAGGCCGGAAATGGATTTTGGCAATGCCGCCGGCAGGCAGCCTGCCACCACCAGTCTCGGCCCTTGCAGCAGACGGAGCCTGCGCAGGACCTTTCGTTCCGTCTTCTCTGTAACCGCGCAGGTGTTGACCACGATAGCATCCGCCTCATCCAGGGAGGATTGGATGTGCCCCCTCTCCTGCAATGCTACTGCCAGCTCCTGGGAGTTGCCCATATTAGCGGTGCAGCCAAAGGTCTCTATATAAAATTTCATGCTTCTGCCGGCCTCATCTCCTCCTTTCTCACCTGATAAATCCCCACAATCGTGCCCATTAAGGCCGGAGCCAAAAAGAATCCTCCAATGCCCCCCACCATTGCCCCTCCCAGAAAAGAGAGCATCACCAGCAGGGGATGCAGAGATGACCTGGATGCCACCAGATAAGGCCGGATAAATAGCTCGGATGGGAGATAGATGAGGGCGGAGGAGATGATGAAAAATAATGCTGCCCCTTCTGCACCTGCGGAAAGGTAGCGGTAGATGGATAGAGGTATGATCACCACCCAGGAGGTAAAGAAGGGCACCATCCCGGCCACGAATACGATGCTGGCCAGGGCGAAAGGCTTGGGCATACTAAAAGCATAGAATACGGCTACAGATATGATGCTGCCCAATATTGAGGTGTAAATGGTGCCGATGAATATACCGCTGAGTATTGCATCTATGCGGCGGATATACCTCAAGCAGGCCTGCTTCTCCCTCTGGGCAAGCAGAGATATCGCCGACTTCACCAGGCTCTCCCCCTCCAGGAGCATGAAGTAGCAGACAGGAATGGAGATCAAGAAATTGATGATGGCTAAAGATGCCACCCGTCCCATGTGAAGGACGGGGATGGAGGCGGCTATGGGCCCCAATATTCCTGCCACATTCTCGAGCCCCCCCGCTAAAAGATCCTTGACCCAGGGGGTGAGGTCCCGGGAGAGCTGATCGGTGAAAGCGGCCAGAGCCAGCCTTATTGCCTCCTGGTTCTTGGCCAGGATTATGATCTGGTTGGCTATCTCGATCATGCCCAGGCCCAAAACCAGGAAGATTGGTATGACTATGCATAATACGGCGATCAGAACTCCCGTCCTCTTTTTGCGGGGGAAGAGGTCCCGTATGGGCTTGCCCACATAGGCGAAGACTGTGCCCAGGATGATGCCGTCCATAAAGGGAAAAAAGAAATAAGCTACCAGGAGGAGGGATGCCAGAGCTACTATCAGCAGTCCCCTATGCCTAGAGCACCATTTCCCTGATTCCAAGTCCATATTTTAGTTGGTGGCTCTGGGAGCGGGAATAGATATGATTTATGCTCGCAAGATCCGTTGGCCCGGCTTAGGAACAGGCTGCTTCCAGCATCGACTCCAGCTGTTCCAGCTTGGGCCCAGGATCCTGATTTTGATGCTTGACCCAGTCCTGCAGCTTTCTTACCGCCCGGCCGGAGTCAATGATCTCGCCTGCTCTCTCCACGGCCTCTGGCAGGTCAGCGGCATGGCCTGCCATGCAGAGCAATGGGGCGGCATTGAGGCAGACGATCTCCCTTCTGCTGCCCGTCTCTCTGCCACATAACAGCCGCAGCAGGCTGTGAGTCTCTTCCTTTATGCCGCCCCTATGAAGAATCTCCTCCTCTTCTGCCGGCCTTATTCCCAGATCCTGCGGCATCAGGGAGTGCTCTATGATGCTTGCATCCTCGGCTATCTCCGCTACATAGGATCGGCCCAATGAGGATAGCTCATCCATGCCCCGGCTGCCGTCCCGGCTCCTGCCGTGCACCACAAAGGCTCTCTTATATCCGATCTGCTTCATAGCCTGAGCAACCGGCAGGAGAAGATCCTGGGAGTAGACTCCCCGCAGGGCATATTCGGGACGGGCGGGATTGGCCAGAGACCCGGCCACATTGAGAACTGTTCCAAATCGGATCTGGGATAAGATGCGGTAGAGGGCGGAAGGGTGAACCCGCTGGCTCATGCCGTTGAATATGCCTATGCCCGCCCTTTCGATGCTTCTTTTCACCAGATCGGCGTCGCATTCCACATCCACGCCCAGGGCCTCCAGGATGTCCACCGCCCCACACCGGGAGGTAATGGCCCGGGACCCGTGCTTGGCCATATTTATGCCCTCTGCCGCAGCAACCAGTGAGGCGGCAGTGCTTATGTTGAATGTCTTGATGCCGTCCATGCCCGTGCCGCAGTTGTCCACCAGGGGTCCCCAGACCTCCGGGCGGACCTTGACCGTATCCATGTCATAAATGGCCTGCCATATGCCGGCGATCTCCTCCGCGCTGGCTCCTTTGGCGGTGATGGCGGCAAGAAACGCCCCCTGCTGCAGATCAGGCTGCTCATCCTTCAGGATCTGCCGGAATAGGAAGTTCGCCTCTTCCCGGTTCAGATCCATTCCCCGGATCAGTCTGTCCACCCGGCAGCCGAAGTACCTCAGACTCTCCTCCACTCTATTCACCTTTAACACAAATCAATGTCAGAAGCATACTACCGATTTCATGCCTGCTCTCCGGGAAGAATGATCCAATGCTCGATCTATCTGGGAGAGCGATACTCTCCTGGTGATGAGCCAGTCTGCCCTGATTTTGTGGGAGAGCAATAGCTTGACGGCCAGACTATTCTGAAGGCTGGTGCAGCCATAGGACCCGAAGACGGTGATTTCATGATAATGAATGCGGCGCAGGTCCAGCTTTTTTTNNAGCTTTTTTTGGCCCTGGCCTGGCGCAGGTCCGGAGAATACGCAGGCCCTTCCACCCGGGGAGAGCAGATGGAGAGACTCCTGGTCTATAGGCATCTCGGGAGTGGCGGAGATGATGACATCGGCTCCCTGGCCTTCCGTCTCCGCGGCCAGGAGATCCTGCAGCGGCTCATCAGTTGGATCGAATACAACAGCATCGGTATTCTCTCTTAAAAGACGGATCCTCTCCGGCAGCCTTTCTGCTATCATCACCTTTTCCGCGCCCCTTAAGCGGGCCAGGAGGGCATGCATGGCCCCGATGGGGCCGCCGCCCAAAATGAGGACAAAATCATCCCGGCAGACGGGGCAGTGGCTCTGGCCGTTCAGACAGCAGGCCAGAGGCTCGGAGAGGGCAAGAAGAGAGCAGTCGGAGTTGGAGGGCAGCAGGTTAAATCCACGTGAGAGGCTCTCAGCCGGCAGGGCCAAGAGCTCGGCAAATCCTCCCTGGGAGTTAAAGCCCATGATTTTGATATCCCGGCAGAGATTGTCTTTGCCTCTCCGGCAGGGCCGGCACTCTCCGCAGACGATGCCGGGCCAGATCTGGACCAGGTCTCCCTCTGCCAGGCCGAAACCGCGTCCGTCCAGCTCCCGTATCCTCCCCATCATCTCATGGCCGAGAATCCGGGGATAAACCAGATCCCTGTGGCCCTGATGAATTAGCTTGATATCTGTGCCGCAGACAGCACAGGCCTTGATCTCCAGCAGGGCCCCGCCTTCCGGCACCGGGGGATCGGGAACGCTTTGCAGCTCCAGCCTGCCGGGGGATAGTAGCTGGGCGGCTTTCATCTTTTGGGCAGCTCCACAGTCAGGAGCACCCTGTCCGTCTCCTCCACCAGCTGCCTCTGGGTGAGGCCATAGATCCCGGCCAGAAGTGATGCCCCTCCCATGCCCACTCCCTCCTTGACATAACCCTGGGCATAGATCTGGACCGGAGGAACCCTGGATCTCTCCAGCCCCGGATCGGCATAATAGTAAGGCCGGCCTGCTGCCTCCACGATCTCTTTGAAGCCAGCCGTCTTGTCTTCTATGATGTATTTGGTGGTGGCAATGGAGACATCTCCACCGATTTTCAGGGCCTTGGCCAGGGCCAGCACGGCGGCCATCTGGGTTCCACCGGCCAGGACGGTACGGCAGCCTAAGAGGCCCTGCATCAGGCCGAGAGCCGCCGGCATCATGGGGTCGCCCACCTCCTGCACCGCCCGGAGGGGCTGGTTTTTGAGGTCTCCCTCCTTTATCCCTGCCCGGGAGAGAGCCTGGGCCACCACCTCCTCCTTGAGGGCGGTGGGATTGGACTGGAAGCTGCTGCTGACGCCTGCCTGGTACCCCAGGGCACGCAGCACGGCCAGAGCGGTGGTGGTTCCTCCGGCTATGGACTCGCCAATAAAGACGCAGTCGGAGAGCCGGGAGAGCTTGCGCCCCAGCAGAAGGGCATTCTCGAAGATGGCAGAGGCGGCGGGCACAGCCGGCCCCACTCGGATATCGGATCCCGCTTCTCCTCCCAGCTCGGCATAGGGCACAGCCGGCTTCTTGCGCAGGCCGGAGGCCACGAACATGCTGGGAACGCCGGTCAGGTTCAGGGCGGCTCGGGTCACTATGGCCGGGGTGGGCGAGCCTCCTGGGGCTTCGGGCAGCTCGGGCATGGTGATGATGCGATTGGTCTCCACCAGCTCGGCATCGGCTCCCGGGGTGTAGTCTGTCAGCTTCGGGCTGGTTCCAGCCGCGGAGAGGCCGGGAATCTTGCCGGTGTCGGTGTTGGATATGATGCAGAGAAAGAGGGGCCTTTTTGGAAGAGGCTCAAAATCAGGGTAGATCCATTCTGGCATGATACTCACCCTGACCTGCAGATATATCAAACCAACGCCAGTAAGCTTAATTTAACTAAAATTGTCTTGATTAGCTGACAAACAGACTTTGCCCGGGCAGGGACCGTCGGATACCCTGACTAAAGGCAGTGGATATGGCAGACATTTATGGCGCAAAGTTAAATCCATCTTATAGGCAAGGATTGCTTTGATCATATTGACTGAAGAATTCATGGCCAAAGCGGCAATCGAGGCGGCACTATTCGCCTCGGGCCGGACCGTCTGCTTGAAGGAGCTTGTCGATCTCTCCGGCCGCTCGGCTGAACAGGCAGAGAGGCTGGCGGATGAACTGGCCGCCGAGTATGCCGCCCGCCAGTCGGGACTGGAGATCAGGAGAATCGGGGATGGCTACTCCATGCAGGTTCGCTACGCTCTGGCGGGGCGAATCATTTCTTTTGCCCCCAAGGAGATCGCCGCCCCGTTGATCAGGACCCTGGCCATCATCGCCTACAAGCAGCCCATCAAGCAGAGCCAACTGGTGGAGATCCGGGGCAACAAGAGCTATGATCATGTCAAAGAGCTGGAGAAGAGAGGGCTGATCAATGCGGAGAAGAGCGGCCATACCAAGCTGCTTTCCACCTCCCGCGGCTTTGCCGATTATTTCGGCATCTCCTCCGATAGCCCCCAGGAGATCAGGAGAGCCCTGCTTAGGGATCGCAAGCTCTTAGGAGTAACGCCCATGTACGAGAGCCTGGCCTTGCGACTGGGCCTTGATTATGTCCTGGTCAATCCCTATCATCCGGAGGCCCAGGACCTGGAGCGGCTGAAAGAGATAGATCTCCTGGTGCTGGCTCCGGGTTACAGGGAACGGGTGGAGCGGGTCTACTCCGGTCCCATGCTGGAGGCGGGAGTGCGCAGCCTCTCCCAGCTCAAGGTGAGCGCCGAGAGGATCTGCCTGGAGGCGGGAGCGGGAGATGTCGAGCCCCTGGCTGCCGAGATCGACTCGCTGCTGGCACGGTTCCGGAAGAGAGCGGTGGCAGCGAGGCCGGTGCAACCCCTCACTCCCATGATCGAGGAGCTGGCCAGGGATCTGCATCTGAGGATCGAGGAGAAGGGCCTGACCGCTGCTCCTGAAACGGCGGAAAGGGAGGCAGATATACAGGTGCCTGTGCACCAGAGCTATGATATGGATATACTGGAGCGCATTGTGCAGCGCTGCGAGAAGATGCTTGCCAGCCTGGCAGCCTCGGAAAGATAGATAAGAGCTCAAAGCAATATCCACTGTCAAGAAGACGAGTCGTGCTTGATGCTTTCTTCTGGCGCAGTGGCAGTGATCAGCGGTCTGGGAAGGATAAGGAGTTGAGGCAGAGCATATGGGTGAAGAAGCAGTCTATTACATAACCAAGGGCCCTATCAGAGGAGCTTGCCAGCATAAGCATCGAACCATCGATTATGCCTATCACTGCTTGAGGCATGACATTCGATCCGCAGAAAAGGAGGGAACCCGCTCCGACCGAAGAATCCTGGCAGTGGATAACGGGCAGGTGAGGGAGTTGGTAGAGCATGAGATCTGCGAACTGGACTATGCCCGAAAGACAGCGCTGAAAAAGAAGGTTCTCAAGCAGGAGCAGAGAGAATTGAATAATGGCAAGTGAACCGATCCAAAACGCCTTTAAGCGGGCCGGCATGGCTGAGACCTATCCCAATTTTTGCATTAATTCTATAATGGCTGGGAAATTATATCAATCAAGAGAGAAGTGTATTATCCGCCGGGAGATAATGAGATGTATTCAATAATAGAGATAGTTGGAAAGGATCCCATGGGATGGGAATATGCAGTTAAAAATGCCATAGATGAGGCCTCAGAGAACCTCAGAGATCTCAGGATTGCGGCGGTCAAGGAGCTGGACATAAAGATAGATAATGGTAAGATTTCGGAATACAGAGTCAAGATAGATCTGTCCTTTAAAGACGAGAAATGAGGAAATGCAAACACCTGTTTTGACCTGATCTCGGTTCACCGGAGATCCTGGCTACCCTCTGAAATCCTGAGAGGATCTCTAATTCTCGTTACTTCTTCTGGTGCTGGGGGCAGTAATAGCTGGTTCTGCCTGCGATCTTTATCCTCTGCAATGCAGTGCCGTCCCAGGGACAGGCTTCTCCCGGACGGCGATGGGGCAGCAGGTAGGAGTTGGGGAGCTTTTCAAAATCGGCATTAGAGGCCAGGGATGTCCTCAACACTTCCTGGATGGCGGAATAAAGAGCCTCCAGCCTCTCCCGCTTTAGGCTGCGGGCCTGGGGGCAGATGCCGGACTGGAAGAGAGCCTCATCGGCATAGAGGTTGCCGAGACCGGCTATCAGGCCCTGATCCAAGAGAGCCGGCTTGATTTTCCCCTTTCTGCCGCTCATGGCTGCCAGGAAGGCCTCTTTTTCCATCTTCAGGGCATCCGGACCGATGCCCCGCCGGGCCAAAAAATCCTGCGGACTTGCTGTCAGCCCCACCTCCCCAAAGATACGGAGGTCGTCGAAAGCCAGAGCCGCCCCGCCCTCAAAGTCTATCCTCAGGCGGGTGTGGCGGGGCTCTGCACTGCCCTTTTCCAGGATTACTGGCCATCCGGTCAGTCCCAGGTGGAGAGCAAGCCATAGTCCGGAGTCGATCTGCAAGAAGAGCCTCTTGCCGTGGCGAATGGCCGAAGAGAGCCGCCGTCCGGCCAGAGCGCCTTCCAGGTCCTGAGCGGAGACGGAATTGAGGATGCGCGAGTCTCTGACATCGATGGCTCTGATTTTCTGATGCAGGGCTCTGGCCTCCAGGAGCCTTCTAGCCATCTCCACCTCGGGAAGCTCAGGCACGGATGATCACCTTCAAGCTTTTCCCGCTTTTCTCCCGGCAGCTAAATCCGGGAATCATCAAGAGCACTGCTGCATGGGCAGGACATCTCGGCAGGAAGCATCTGCGCCGTCTGCTGCACAATCTCCAGGACAGCATGTTGGCATTTTTCCATCAGATCGGAGATGCCGGCGAGCCTCAGGCCGCCCTCTCCCGNNCCCGCCATTCCTGCGGCGGGATTGGTGACCACACAGAGGGAGGCATAGCACAGGGCCGCCTCTCTGGCCAGCACCACCTCGGGATAGCCGGTCATTCCCACCACATCACCGAACTGGCGCATCATCCTGATCTGGGCTGGCGACTCCAGGTGGGGGCCCTGGGCGCAGACATAGATCCCTTCTGCTGCCTGAAGGCCTGCGGCCCTTGAAGCCTCGCCCAGAGCGGCGCGAAGATGGGGGCAGTAGGGCTGGCTCATGTCCACATGCACCGCCCGGTCGTCGAAGAAGGTATTGGGGCGGCAGGAGGTGAACTCCACAAAATCAGAAGGGATGAAGATGCTGCCCGGAGGATGGCCGGCCATGCTGCCCACGCTGTTGATGGAGATGACCGCTCTGGCGCCCGATTTTTTGGCAGCGCAGATGAGGGCCCGGTAGTTTACCCGATGGGGGGGAAGGTGGCTTTCCCCGTGGCGGGAAAGGAAGGCCACCTTGATTGTCTTCATCCGAGAGCGGATGATGGGTAGGCGGCCATAGGGCGTATCCATCTCGTCCATCAGGCCCTCCAGGGAGAAGCCCAGGCCGCCGATGACCGCCAGATCGAAGTTCATGGTGGGAATTTGTAGCTGCTGGCTAAAAAATCTTATCGAGGCTCCCCCATCACAGCAGCGGCATCAGCGGCGGGCGGAAGACCCCCTTCTCGGTGATTATGCCGCTTACCAGCTCCAGGGGGGTGGCATCAAAGGCCGGATTGTAGGCCT
>DAWB01000108.1:0-741 GCA_002505805.1 Methanosaeta sp. UBA80
AGATAGATTTATATCAAATAAAAACTTCAAAGTATATCCGTAGCTTAAGATCGCTAGTGGTATGCGAGACATAATCTACAATAAAGGGATATAAATCTATTACATTAAAATCGGGGGTGAATGTAGCATGAAGGGAGTAGTAGGAATAGTTGCTATTGCCATTGCCCTTATAGGGCTATGCGGCACTGTGATGGCCAACCCGCCCATAGTACCGCCTGTACAGTACGAGCAGTTTTGTGAAGCACATAAGGTATCAGGATCGGGAATTATCGATGTCAGCACATCGGTAATCGATAAGAAGATCGCTCTGGAGTACTTTGACACCATGGCCGGAGATGGAGACATAGAGCTGGATCAGGAGACGGCATATTCTCAGAATTCAGATAAGCTGAAGAGAAATATATCTTCGGTCAACGGCAGCAATTCTGCGGCTCTGAATCTCTATCAGAGCAAGAAGATGACCTATGCCGGAGATACGCCATTGGTGGGAGGAAAGCTCCTCAATTCCAAGGCATTCTATGGTGGAATTGGCGCCAATATCCAGGAGATGTTCTCGGTAAACGAGATGGAACAGGATCAGACCGCATTCTTCGTCTCGACCACGCCCAATCAACCGGCCTACAATATTAAGCCGGAGGATCTGCCGGGCATACTGAAGAAGGCAGGCAGAAACGTGGATGCAGTAGAGGCACTGATGACGGACAAGGACGGCATATATAATCCCGCCCATCTGATAGGTCT
>DAWB01000108.1:756-2517 GCA_002505805.1 Methanosaeta sp. UBA80
AAGGCCCACGAGATGTTCACAGGAGTCTTCGAGGCCGAGAAGCTGATCAAATTCCATGAGAATCCGGTGCCTGAGAGAATCCCGGTTCCCTGCGAAGGCATCGACTGCTAGGGTCCTGTTGCCCGGCAGTTTTTCTCTTTTTTTTAAATCTGATTGGGGGTTTATAGCATGAAGAGACAGTTGATTTATATTGCGATTATATTAATTCTGGGAGCAGGCCAGGTGCAGGCCGCGGTAGAGGATTCAGATGCCTCCACGATGGCGGGTTATTCAGACGATGATACTTGGTCTAATCCTGTCTCGCCATCCATGCCCAACTACCTGCCCAGCCCGTGCTATGGCGACTCGGGTCGGCTCAATGTCGGCATCAGCCAAAGTGGGCCGGAATCGGAGCGGGATAAAGCATACATAACCCAGGGAAGCACCCTGAGCTTTATGGTCAGCGTGGAAAATGAGGGCGATACTGAGGTTGAGGCGGACCTGAGCATCAATCCCAGGGGCTGTCCCTTTGAGTGGTTCAGCTGGGCTACAGAAACTCTGAGCATTCCAGCCGGAGGCTCCCGTTCTCTTCCTCTCCAGATCACGCCGGATGTCAATGCCGCCGCCGGGAAGTACAAGTTCGAGGTGGAGGCCACAGGCAATTGCCGGAGAGCGGGGCACGAGACTACTGAATTCGTGGTCCAGGCCATGGATTACGCCTCGAAGACCTATGTCAGCGGAGAGGGTGACTTTCAGATCTCCAAGAATCTGAAGAGCATGAAGTCCGGCATAAGGTCCACCAAGGATGTATATTTTAAGGGAGAGGTGGAGGATCTGGTGAAGAATGAATATCTGGTGGTGGGAGCCAAGGGCAGAAATCCCAACTTCTGGGAAGAGGATCAAGTGGATGATTACAGAGCCAGAGAGATTGGGGAGGCTCTGATGGGTGAAGAGAGCTTTAAGAGTTCAGCAGTATTTGGAGGTGTTGGAGCCCGGGTCACCGAGACCTATGATGTAACAAATATGACCTCCAAGGTTCAGGATTTCACCCTGCACCAGACCGGATCTCTGAAGAAGATGGCCGAGTTCAACACTGAAGATGAATTCACGGGAAAATACTGGATCGATGCCAAGCAGAGCATACCCGGCCAGCAGAGCCTCAAGGAACAAGAGCAGTATAATGGCTCATTCTTGATCAACAGGACGATAGTCTTCCGTGATCAGACCAAGCCCAGCGCTGCTCCTTGCCAGGAGGGGGATTGCCCCGGCATCTCCGTTCCCAAGAAACCGTCTCCTTGCCAGAAGGGAGATTGCTCCGGAGTCTATATCCCCAAGAGATTGGCTCCCGTGCATGTTGTCAGCCCCTGCCAGAGCATCTCCTGTCACAGCTTCGCCGACAGGCTGAACGGATTCGGTAAGTAAACCATCCGTTCTCCTCTTTTTTTCCGACCAAATGCTTTTCAATATAGCCCAGCCCGGCCAAAAGCTTAAAATAGGCTCCAGAGAACCGCATTGCTGGTGCTAGGGTATTGGAGAGTGAAGCCTGGCAATTGATCGGGGTCGCTTGCCCCGCATGGTATGGAAGGGGCAGATGGAATTCAGGGGTTTTCCATTGAAATTGCGCCCAGCCAGAGGAGGTAGTGTGGATTGAAGAGAGAATGGATCATTTTAGCGTTGATCGCCATAGCACTGGTAGACATGGCCGGGGCTGCCAATTACATGTATGAGAAATCGACCATTAAAGGTGTGGGATACCGCAGCCTGGAGATGGTCATCTCCACC
>DAWB01000108.1:2531-2703 GCA_002505805.1 Methanosaeta sp. UBA80
AAAGCAGTCCGGATCGGGAAATGTTATCCTATCCAGAATCGAGATGGAGGCAGAGAGGCAGCCCTTCGGCCTGGAGAACTGCATCTGGCCCACCGGAGAAGATCCCATGGACTATATCAACTTCACCTCGGAGCAGGAGCTGGAGTATATGCCCGTCTCCTATCAGACCGGC
>DAWB01000112.1 GCA_002505805.1 Methanosaeta sp. UBA80
AAGGTATTGCAGGGCAACTCCGCCAATGCCCGCCTGCTCCTGGAGGCGGGAGTAAAAAAGGCGGATATTGTGGTGGCGGTGACAGGCAATGATGAGGTGAATGTCATCACCTGCACCATAGCCGCCCATCTGGGCGTGAGCCAGACCATCGCCAGGGTGAGCAATCCAGAATATATTGATCAGCCGGTTCAGGATCGAAAGGAGATAGGCATAAGCTATATGATCTGTCCGGAGTTGGCCATGGCTGAGGATATGGCCAGAGCCCTCTCTTTCTCCTCTCTACTGATGGACCGCGAGCTTGGCCGGGGGCTGGTTGAGCTTATCGAATTCAAGGTTGGCGAGCATATGAACCTGGAAGGATCTCTGGAGAGGGTCAGCCTTCCCAATAATTGCAGAATCGTGGCCATAAACCGGGCGGGAGAGATAACCATCCCCAAAAGAGAGGACTCTGTCAAGATCAATGACCATCTTCTGATCCTTTGCGATACCAGGGTCCTGCCGGACTTAAGGCATATCCTGCATGAGACAGTCAAAACTCACCGGGTCATGATCGTGGGCGGTGGGATGGTGGGCTTTTACCTGGCCCAGAGGCTGGAGAAGATGGGGCTGGACATAAAGCTCATCGAAAGATCCCCAGAGCGCTGTGCCGAGATAGCGGACAGGCTTGCCGGCACCATGATCCTCAACGGCGACGGCTCCGATCTGAATCTATTGCGAGAGGAGGAGGCGGGCAAGATGGATGTGGTCTTTGCCGTAACCGGCCAGGACGACAAGAACCTGCTCTGCGCTCTCCTGGCCAAGCAGCTGGGAGCTGAGAAGATCATATCCCGTGTCAACCGCAGCGCCTACATCAGGCTCTTTGAGATGGTAGGCGTGGACCGGGCGGTGAGCCCCGGCCAGGTCACTGCAGATGCCGTATTGCAGAGGGTGATAGGGGGCGAAGAGGTGATCACCCTCAGCGACGAGAGGATGGAGCTGGTGGACTTTGTGGTACGGCCCAAGGCCAAGATCATTGGAAAGGTCCTCTCCAAGGAGCTGCCCAAAGACTCCCTGGTCGGCCTGGTGATTAGAGATGGTGTGCCTGAGGTGCCGAACGAGGATTTCAGGGCTGCTGCCGGAGACCGCATCCTGGTCATGTCCATGCCCCACGTCATATCCAAGGTGAAGAAGGAGTTCATCCCCTGAGGACGGCCCTCTTCCGAGGACACCTTATTTATATCAATAGCTAGGAAGGGTCGAGCCTAACGGAGGATGCCAATCCTTCTTGGGCAGGCATTGTTCGATGAAATTCAGGGTATTTCTGGGTCTATTTGCATCCCTCCTCAAGATCCTGGCGGTCTTGATGCTGGTTCCCGGCGCGGTTGCCGCCTACTATTCCGAGACGGGAGGCGTTATCGCCTTTGCCTTGACCTCCCTGCTCACCCTAGTAACGGCTATGGTTCTGATCAGGCTTTCCAAAAAGGAGGAGCCAGGGATTAAAGAGGCCTTTGCCCTAGTCTCCCTGGGCTGGCTTGGTGTGGCCTTCTTCGGGGCTCTACCCTATATCTTTTTAGGAACCAGCCTTATCGACGGCCTCTTCGAGTCCATGTCTGCCTTCACCACCACCGGCTCGTCCATAATGACGGAATCAAATGCGCAAGGATACTGGATCATCAACTCCACACTGGCTGCAGGCAGCTTATCTCATCATATCGAGCTTGGGCTGAAAAGCATAGCCGCCAACAGCAGCCTGCTCCAGATCAGCAGAAGCCCGGATAAGAGCTATATGGGGCTTTTATTCTGGAGGTCCTTCGCCCAGTGGCTGGGGGGCATGGGCATAATACTGTTGTTCGTGGCCATACTGCCCCGTCTGGGAGTTGCTGGCCGCCAGCTATACCGGGCGGAGGTGCCCGGCCCGGATAAGGATTCCCTGACTCCTAGGATCAAGCAGACCGCCCGGGTGCTCTGGGTGGTCTATATCCTCTTAACCGTGGCAGAGATCGTCCTCTTATATCTGGCCAAGATGCCTCTCTTCGACTCCCTCTGCAATAGCTTCGCCTCCATGGCCACAGGCGGATTCTCTCCCCAGGCAACAAGCATCATGGCCTATGGAAGCTGGAGAATCGATGCCATCATCACCCTCTTCTGTTTCCTGGCCGGGGCCAACTTTGCTCTGCACTATAAGACAATCAGCTCCGATGGAAAGGCTTTATTCAGGGATCCTGAGTTTCGCTTTTACAGCCTTATCCTCCTGGCCGCTACCGCGGCCATAGTTCTCTGGGGCGGCCTGGAGGGGGATATATTCCGCAAGATCCAGCTGGCCGGATTTCACGTCGTCGGCATCATGACCACCACTGGATTTGCTACCGCCGATTTTGACCAATGGACAGCGGCAGCCAAATCAATCCTGCTCCTGCTCATGATCATAGGAGCCTGCGCCGGATCTACTGGGGGGGCGATAAAGGTGGTGAGGATACTTCTGGTTTTAAAGAGCGGATACCGGGAGCTGCGCCATGTACTTCATCCCAAAGCAGTGATTCCACTCCGTCTGGGAAGCATATCGGTCAAGGACGAGATGCTCAGGCCCAGCAACATATTCGTAGCCATGTATATCATAATCTTTGCCCAGGCTTCGCTGCTTCTGGCCATCATCTCCTACCATGATCCGCGCATGACCATAGAAACAGTACTCTCTGCTGTAGCCGCCACACTGGGCAATGTCGGCCCGGGCTTCGGCATGGTAGGGCCTACATTGAGCTTTGCCGAGATTCATCCAGCGGGAAAGATGCTGCTTTTCCTTTGCATGTGGATCGGAAGGCTGGAGATAGTGACAGCACTGGTAATGCTGGTTCCGGAGTTCTGGAAAAAGTAGATCCGGCTTATAGCTCAACCCGCTCTATTCCTGGCCCGCTCCCCAGCTGGCCACATCCTCCGCCCTTCCCCGCATGGCCACCCTCCCCCTCTCCAGAAGGCAGGCATTATCCCCCAGAGAGACCACATCCCTCAGGTCATGGGTGACTATGATGCAGGGAACGCCGCAGGCACGAATGGTCTCCCGGAGCTCCGCTCTCATTGCCACCTGCCTTCGGACATCCAGGGCAGAGAGCGGCTCATCCAATAAAAGCAGCTTCGGCTCTATGATCAGGGCTCTGGCCAGGGCCACTCTCTGTTTCTGGCCCCCGGACACATCAGCCGCCTTGGCCCGCCGGATCTCCCAAAGGCCCGCCTCCTTTAGATGCTTCTCTACACGGCGGTCTATGTCCTCTGCCGGCATCTTCCTGGCCCGCAGCCCGAAGGCCACATTATCGTAGACGCTCATGTGGGGGAACAGGGCGTAGCTCTGAAAGACATATCCTACTCCTCTGGCCTCGGGAGGCAGATCGATTCCCAGATCGGAATCAAAAAGAGACCTGCCATCCAGAGCGATCCTGCCCCGGTCGGGGCGGTCCAGGCCGGCGATGAGATTGAGAAGGGTGGTCTTGCCGCAGCCGNNGGCCCTGTTTTACATCCAGTCTGAGTTGCAGATCGAAATCCCGCAGCCTCTTCTCAATATCGATCTCTAGCATCTCTTGTACACCCGCCGGGTGAGAACCTTGACCAGGACGATGACGGCAAAGGAGAAGGCCACCAGGATTATGGAGATGCAGAGGGCCACATCCAGATCCCCCTGCATGGCGGTGTAGATGGCCAGGGGCATGGTCTGGGTGCGGCCCTGGAAGTTTCCGGCAAACATGATAGTAGCGCCGAACTCGCCCAGAGAGCGGGCAAAGGCCATGATGGCCCCGGAGAGAAGGCCGTTCATGGCTATGGGAAGTATGACATAAAAGAAGGTGCGAGCTCGGGAGGCCCCCAGGGTCCGGGCAGCATTCTCCATGGCGATATCCACATCCTCGAAGCTGGTCCTGGCCTGGCGGATGTAGAAGGGAGAGGAGACGAATACCTGGGCCAGGATCACAGCCAGGGTGGTAAAGGCTATGCTTATGCCGAAGGAGCTCAGATAATGGCCTGCCAGGCCCATCCTGCCGAAGGCCATCAGCAGGGCTATGCCGGCAACGGCAGGGGGCATGATCACCGGCAGATCTATCAGCGAGTCGGCCAGCTCCTTTCCGGGATAGCTGAAGCGAGCGCTGACATAGGCTATGGGAGTGCCCATGATCACCACGATCAGGGTGGTGATACCCGATGTCATGAGGCTGAGCCGCAGGGCGTCCAAGACCACCGGATCATGCAGGGCCTCGGCAATGCTGGGCAGGGGGCTTCTCAGGAAAAGAGCCAGAACCGGCAGGGCTATGAAGGCCATGGCCAGGGATAAAAGCAGCCCCAGGCCGGCTTTGAGGGCGATATCCCTGTTGCGGAAGGGGAGGTAGATGGCCCTGCCGGTGCCATGACGCTCCTTGTTGATCAGATCGGCAAGGCTGCTCTCCCGAAAGCTGCCGTCCTCTGCCGTTTTGGAGTCCCCGCTCATCTCAAGATCTCGATATCGTCTGTTGGTCTGGCCACGATCACATAAAAGAAAGAGCTTCCGGTCGGGCTAGGCTGGAGAGAAGCCGTATCTCTCCAGGATGGCCTTGCCTCTGTCTGATGTAACCAGATTCACAAAATCCTGGCTCTGGGCAGGATGCTCTGATTCCTGCATCACTGCGATGGGATACTCGGCAATGACATTGAATCCATCCGGAATGTCGATCTTGTCAACTTTTTCTGCCATATCCTCGGTGATATCCGAGACATAGGCAAATCCCACATCTGCCTCTCCCAGGGCCACCTTGGTCACCACATAGTTGACATTGGTCTCCTGGGAGATGACATTGGCCAGCACGGCGGCTTTATAATCCGGTCCGTAGGCAGAGTCGTTGCCCAGCTTGTCTATGATCTGCAGGGCATAGTCTCCCACCGGCACATCCTTGGTTCCCATGACGATCTTCAAGCCGGGCCGGGCCAGATCGCTGAGGTTGCTGATTTTAGCGGGATTGTCCCTGGGGATGATAAGCGAGATCCTGTTCTTGGTGAAGACGACCATGCTGCTATTGTTTATCAGTCCGCCGTCCCGTAAGGCATTCATATGTCTTTTGTTGGCCGAGGCAAAGAGGTCGGCATAGGCCCCGTTTTCAATCTGGGTGCGCAAAGCCTGCGAGCCATCGAAGTTGAAGGCCACGCTCATGCCTGTCTCGTTCTCGTATAACTGTCCAATCTCCCCGAAAGCGCCGGTCAGAGAGGCTGCGGTGAAAACGGTAAGCTCTTCTGGCTCTTCCCCCAATCCCACAGACGAGGCCAGAGCCATGGCTGCAATCAAGGCTATAAATACATATTTTTTGATCATTTGCGTCCGTCCTTAGAATCATTTATATTTAACATAAGTGCTAACCTTTATATGATAATGTAAGTGATTGGGTTTACATTTAACCCTTGCGCTTAAATCACCACCATTCATCTCCAAACTCAAAGAACGCTCAATCCGCCAAGATCAACCAGGATGCTTCGTCCAGCATAAAGCGGCTTCTTGATTCTACTTTTATCCCTGCATATGATCATAACCAGATAGATATTGTGGAGATGACAAAGAGCATAGGCCAAGCACATTGTCGGGCGGGGAGAGCAGCTAGGATCGGATGAGACAACCTATTTATCATGACGAGGTCAACTTCTCTTCATGTGCGCCACCTGTGGCTGTGGAATCGATCTGGGCGGCATAGAGGATGTCTTTGCCAAGGACTATGGTTGCGGTGACTGCGGTCTGGTCTTCAAAGGCTTCGGATATAAAGTCACCTGCCCCCGCTGCAAATCAACCAACACCAAGCGGGTGAGGTAGCGCTTTTTGGGGGCTCTAATGTCCGAGCATCTTCTGGAGATGGCCAAGCCCGGATCAGGGTCAAGGACGGAAAGATAAAGGTCCTGAGCGATCCAGGCATAAGCTTCTGCCCCCTGCGCCGCGATCTCTACGGCATAGCGGAAGAGAGCCGGGAGAGCGTGGAGCGGGTTTTAGAGATTCACATGCAGGAGATGGGCATGTACGGCCCGGCTAGAGTTTTAGAGCTGGAGCAGCAGCCGGTCAGCTTCGGCGCCTCGGAGATGCTCAGCGACGGGATGGTGGAGGGACTGGTGGATGCCGCCGTCCTTGCCTGCGAGGGAGCAGGAAGCGTGATTGTCTCCAGGCCGGAAGTGCTCCAGGCCATCGGGGGCCACATGACCGGTCTCGTCAGCACCGAGCCCATAGCAGAGATCCAGGATGGACTGGAGGCCCGAGGCTGTATCCTTTTAGACCGGAGGGCTGGCGTGGATCAGTTGGCTGCTTTCAAGAAGGCTGTGGAGAATGGCTTTGAGAAGATAGCCTTGACCCTCACGGGAGAGAATGCCCGTTGTGCTGCTGACCTGCGGGAGCGGGAAGAAGAGCTGGGCGCGAGGGCGATGATCCTGGCTGTTCACAATACCGGCATCAGTGAGGGCCAGGCAGAAATCCTGGCGGAAAGCTGCGATCTGGTCTGGTCCTGCGCCTCCAGGGCAGTTCGGGAGGTGGCGGGAAGAAAGGCAGTGCTGCAGATGGGCATATCCATTCCCGTCTTTGCTTTCACCCTTGCGGGGAAAAGGCTGCTCCTGAACCGGGCTCTGCACTTCAAGGCCCCTCTGGTGATGCATCGGGCTGCCCTGCCCCTGGCCCCGGAGGACAAGCAGCCCAGCCCGCTGGTCTAGACCATGGCCTCTCATCTTATGCCGGGATCTCAGGGCATTTTCCGAAAGCTGCTGTGCATCCAGCCGATGGATTGAGCGGATGGACACTCGGTGAAGAAGGGGGAAACTGTATAGATGGATGAGAGTCATTTTCCTATCAACAAGAGGAAGTGAAGGATAGATGAGCAAGGCCAAGTCTATTTGCGATCGGGTCTACGCCGTGGGAGGCTCGGGCCTCTCTGCACCGGAGGACGCCTATGTCTATGTGATCGATGCCGGCTCGGAGCTGGTGATGATCGATGCCGGTGTAGGCTACGGCAAGAAGAGAATCGAGGAGAACATAAGGTCCATGGGCTGGCAGCCGGCTCAAATCTGGCATATCGTCGCCACCCATTGCCATATCGACCACATCGGCGGCCTATACGCTTGGAAAGAGCAGTACGGCCCCAAGATCATAGCCCACGAGATGGACCGGGCCGGAATCGAGGGGGAGAACGATCTCCTCACTGCGGCAAGCATGTATGGTGTCTCTTACAAACCGGTCAAGGTGGATCTGCTGCTCCGGGGCGAGGAGGAGAGCCTGCTTCTCGGCGACCTGGACTTTCACTTCCTGCACACCCCCGGCCACACTCCGGGCAGCATCTCCGTCTACATCGATACCAAAGACGGCAGGGTCTTATTCGGCCAGGACATCCACGGCCCATTCTCCGACTCCTGGAATTCAGACTTGGGAGAGTGGCGGCAGTCCATGAAGAAGCTTCTTGACCTCAAAGCAGATGTGCTCTGTGAGGGGCACGCCGGAGTTTACAGAGGGGAGAAGGTGGGAGAGTATATCCGGGGCTATTTGAAAAGATACGAGGCCTGAGAAGAGTTTTTTTTTGTCGGGGCCGTCCGATGACTGTGGACCGCCCCGGGAGGCTTATCTTGCTATGGCAACTCTGCTTTTTCTTTTGCTGCTGCTTTGGTATTCTCAACTCAGTATCTTGATGGCCTCATCCGCCGTCTTTCCTTTGTTGACAATAGCCGCTATGGCCATGGTCATCTTCACCGGATCCTGATGCTGGAAGACATTTCTGCCTATGGCCACGCCCCTGGCTCCGGCCTTCATGGCCCCCTCTATCATTTGCAAGAACTCCATGTCCGTCTCAGTCTTCGGCCCTCCGGCTATGACCACTGGGACTGGACAGCCTTCCACCACCGTGCGAAAGGAATCGATATCCCCGGTATAATTGGTCTTGATGATATCTGCTCCCAGTTCCGCCCCGGCCCGGGCGGCATGGGCCACCACCTCCACATCGTTGGGATTGGCTATCCCCTTGCCCCGGGGGTACATCATGGCCACAAGCGGCATGCCCCAGAAGTCACATCTCTCGCTCACACATCCCAGGATGGAGAGCTGGTCGGATTCGGTCTCTGAGCCTATGTTGATATGAACCGAGACCGCATCTGCCCCCATCTTCAGGCACTCCTCCACCAGACAGACCTGCACCTTGTTGTTGGGATCGGGGCCGAGAGAGGTGGATGCGCTCATGTGCACTATCAGGCCCACATCCCTGCCGTAGCCGCGATGGCCGTGCCGGACCATGCCCTTCTGCTGCAAAACGGCATTAGCCCCGCCCTTGGCCACCTTGTTCACCATCTCCGGCAGGTCGACCAGCCCCTTAATCGGGCCCACCGATATGCCGTGGTCCAGGGGAATGATCACTGTGTTTCCGCTCTCTCGATCCATGATCCTTTCAATGCGAACTCTCTTGCCGATTTCACTCAATTCTCATCATCTCGTAAATGCTAACATGTAGCATGCTAGCATATATCATATTTAAGGGTTTCGTTGATCAGTTGATCAGTTGATGTGGTGATGCCGGAGATGGCTGATATAAAAGATAAAAAGCGGAGAGGATTGATTTTGATAGAAGAAGATGAGACCAGTATGGACGCGAATGACCGAAAGCTATATCAAATAGCCCTTTCCCTTAGGATGATGCTGCATAAGCGTCGCTT
>DAWB01000053.1:0-19084 GCA_002505805.1 Methanosaeta sp. UBA80
GGACTTGACCGGGAAGATGTCACAGACAGCGACGGGGATGGGCTCTATGACCGACTCAACCTGGGCTTCGGGATCAATATTTCCGGTGATGCGTCGGCCCCGGCCCAGTACCGTCTGAGGGGAACGCTCTCCGACTGCAACGGCAGCAGGATAGAGAGCCTGGAAAAGAGCTTCTCCCTGAACCGGAGCGGCATCGTCTCTCTGGATGTCAGCGGCAATGACATCTGGAGGGCGGGACAGTGCGGACCTCTGGCGGTGGACAACCTCATCCTCTATGACCTGGGCGGGACCTATATCGACAGGTTCGAGGGAGAGATCAAGATAGACCGGGAGCCAGAGCAGTTCCAGCCGCCCGATGCTTATCTAACAGGTGAGTATCTCAACCGGACCGATGGCGAGTTCATCATCATCGGGGTGAACCTGACTGTGGTCAAGCCGGGCCGCTATAGGCTTGAGGGGACCATAGTCAACGACTACAAGGAGGAGCTTGACAGCGAGAGCGAGGAGGTGGAGCTGCCGGCTGGGAATTCCACGGTGGAGCTGGGATTTGACAGCGAGGAGTTTGTCAGAATCGATGAAATCTCCCGCATCCATCTCCTGGACCTGGTGCTCTCCCGGGATGGGGTGGAGCTGGAGAGGGCGGATTATCCCTATGTCACAGACGAAATGGATCCCAAGGCTTTTTCCCAGCCGAGCATCAGAATCGATCCGGATGCGGTCAGCCCCTCCGGCCGCCCGGTGATGCGGCTGGGCGGATCGAGGGGAGTGGCGAGGGTGGAAAACGAGACTGCGGCCATATCCTGAGAGGGCATAGGCCCTCTCGAATCCTTTTTTCCTTAGAGATGGAGCACCATCTCGTCCTCCGCCACCACAATATGGGAAAAGCCCTCTGCCGTGGCTCTAGCCTGGTGGCGCATTTGCAGGCTGGTATATCGTCCGGCATCGAAGTGGGTCAGTGCCAGCCTTTTCGCCCTGGCCCGGCGGGCGATGTCCGCGGCATCCTGAGGATTGAGATGGGGCCACGTTTCGCATTCCTCGCCGGGGAGAAAGGCGCACTCGGTGATGAGCAGGTCGGCGTCCTCGGCCAGCAGGACGGCGTTCTCGCAGGGCCCGGTGTCCGGGATGTAGGCGATGATCTTGCCGTCCAGCTCCAGGCGGCAGCCCAGGCAGGGCGAGGCGTGGCGCAGGAAGCGGCACTCCAGGGGGAAGGGCAGCTTGTAGGGGCCGGGCAACAGCTCCCGGATCTCTACGGGATAGGGCTGGCAGTCCAGGGGGACGGTGAAGGGCTCGTTGACTATGGTGCTTAAAACCTGGGCTGTTCCCTTCTGGCCCAGGATGGTGAGGCTCGGGAAGCTGAACTTATTCAAGACATGCAGCCCCTCGATGTGGTCCAGGTGGAAGTGGGAGAGGAAGAGGAAGACGGGCAGATTGTCCTTGATGTAGCGGTCCGCTTTGTAAAGGCCGTTTCCGGCGTCGAGGAGGATGTGGTATTTTTCGGAGTTGATCATAGTGCAGATGGTGCTGCCGGTGGGGCTGTCATACCAGCCGTTGGTGCCGAGGAAGATGATATCCATGGTTAGGTCTCCGGTTGTGCCTCGGCGCTCAAGATGGCAGCTCCATAAAATCGCCATCTTCAGCAATCTGCTTGAGATGCCCGATTAATCTGGCCTCTTGAAACTGGCAAGCAGTCTCTTCAGACTTGCGGAGGCTGGAATGCTCGGAGTATAGTGGCTCAGTCTTATCTTGGTGCTTGGAGCTATGCATGACGATATCGTAAGATCGGAACGCGCATATATTTTTCGTTTTCTCAGGGGATGATAGCCTTCGCTCTATTTCTCTTGCGGGCTGCCCCACGCGGCCAGCTGCTGCCTGACTCTATCTGCGACGGGGCTTTCTATCTGCTCGAAAATTTGAAGGGCGCTTTTGGCTTTCTCGATGGCTTCAGAGCCCTTGCCCAGCTTGAAAAGAGCTAGACTTGAATTGAATAAGGCATTTGCCTCGCCCCTCCGGTCTCCGATCTCTCGGGTGATGACTAGCTGCTGCTCATAGAACTCGATGGCCTTGCGGGGCTCGCCCAGATGCGAGTAAGCCAGCCCCAGGTTGCCCAGGTCTGCACCTTCGCCCCTTCGATCGCCAATCTCTCGGGCTATAGCCAGAGCTTGCTCGTAGTGATCGATGGCCTTGAGGGGCTCACCAAGGTTGGCGTAGGCAATGCCAAGGTTGCACAGCACGTTTCCTTCGCCTCTCGTGTCGCCTATCTCATGGGCGATAGAAATACGCTGCTCGTAATATTCGATAGCCTTACTAGTCTCGCCCAAGTCAGCATAGGCATTGCCCAAGTTGCCCAGATCATTGCCTTCGCCCCTCAGGTCGCCGATCTCTCGGGCGATGATCAGGGCTTGCTCGTAGTGATCGATGGCCTTGTGGTGCTCGCCCAGATCCGAGTAAGCTAGGCCCAGGTTGCCCAAAATTGCCCCTTCTGCCCTTTTGTCCCCAACCTCACGAATTATGGCTAAGGCCTGCTCGTGGTGCTCGATGGCCTTGCGGGGCTCGCTCAGCACATAGTAGGCCAAGCCCAGGTTGCCCAGATGGTTTCCTTCGCCCCTCCGATCCTCGATCTCCCGAGAGATCTTCAGGGCCTGCTCGAATAACTTGATAGCTTTCTGAGCCCCGCCCATGTCCTTATAGGCGATGCCCAGGTTGCCCAGGACGACTCCTTCACCCTTTCTATATTTGATTTCGCGGAATATTTCCAATGCCTGATCGTAGTGCTTGATGACCTTGCTGGACTCGCCGAGGACTGAGTAGCCCATGCCTAGAAGGTTCAGAAACGAGGCTTCGTCATATCTCGCCTTGTCGGAACATGCTGCCTTTAGTCCTGCTTCCACGAGGGCCATCCTCTCCTGCCAATGCCCCTGGATATCGAGATAATCTTCAAGCGCATAAGTAAGAGAGCGCACTTCACTCCACAGCTCGGCCTCATTGCAGGCAGATTGAACCGCCAGGATATGATCTCTCTGAGCATCCAGCCGGGCATAGCCTTCCAATCCCAGCATCACCTGGTCCCGGCTGAATTTGTCATAATGCCGGGCCAGGCGAGCCAGATCATCCTTTGGCACAGCCAGCTTCCCTCGGGCGTAGGTATGAGCCAGAGCATGAGTTATCTGGTAGCAGAGGTCAGGAGGGCGAATCAGGAGTCCGTAATCGACAAGCTCGCCCAGGCGGTTGTTCGCCTGACCAGAAGAGATCTGCAGAGCCGCGGCTACGGTCTCGGCGGAAAAGGGCTTCATGGCCAGAACCCCTGCCAGGCCCAGGCAGGCGCTAGCCTGATCGCTCACCTGCTTTAGGCTGTGTTCCATCAGAAGAGGAATGCTCTCGTGCTGCCTCTTCCCCAGATCCAGGGCTTCAAGAGGCGTCTCCTTTAGCCAGGCCAGATAATCGTCGGCAAGCTGGCGCCGATGGGCCAGGTATCGACCTGCCAGAAAAATCGCTAAAGGCAGGCGGCCCAGGAGAGCGCAGATGCTCCGGCAAATCCCCTCGTCCGATGCCATCTCTTTGCCCCAGGCTTGCAGAAGCTCTATGGCTTTGTCCTCGGGCAGAGGCGGCAAATCTTTGAAATCCTCAGGCGCATCGCCATGGCGCCGGGTGGTGATAAGCACACCGGAGCCGCCGGTGACGGAGAGGACTGTCGGCATGTCGTCGCAGGCCTCCGCTCCATCCAGGACTATGAGAGCCCGGCGGCCGGCCAGGGCTTTCTTGGCTGCATCCAGAGGGCTCTGGCGGGGGTCTTCGTCGTAGGCTCGGGCGAAAGCCTCCAGGGCCAGAGCAGCCTGGGGCCGGTGGTAGAAGGTGTGGAAGATTATGCCATCCGGGAATCTCTGAGGCGGCTCGCTGCCGGGAGCTAGTTGCCAGATGGCCTCGGCGGATAAAGCGGTCTTGCCCATGCCTCCGGGGCCACAGATGGTGACGGCCCGACCTGGCTGCAGATCTCGGAGGAGCGCGGCGAGCTCGGCCTCTCTGCCTTTGAAATGAGGAACTCGGGGAGGCCTCTGGAAGGGCAGGCGAACCTTGGTGGCCTCGTTGTAGATGAAATCGCCCTGGATTACAAAATGGCCGGAGAAGACCGGGCCATGCGCTTCTCGGATATTGGTCTGCGGGCCTTGCACAGTCTGGCCCCTCTGATCCATTGCTGGCCTGTCTTTCTTGGGAATGCTATCTCCTCCATTCGATAAGCTTCTGCTTGACTCTGTCTGCATAAGGGCTCTCTATCTGCTCGAAAATTTGAAGGGCGATTTCGGCTTTCTCTATGGTTTCAGAGTTCTTGCCCAGTTCGAAAAATGCTAGACTTGAATTGAAGAAGGCAATTGCTTCGCCCCTCCGGTCGCCGATCTCGCGGGCGATGGCCAGGGCCTGCTCATAGAACTCGATGGCCTTGCGGGGCTTGCCCAGGTTCTTGTAGGCATTACCCAGGTTGCCCAGTTGGTTTCCTTCATTCCTTCGATCGCCGATCTCGCGGGCGATGGCCAGGGCCTGCTCGTGGAACTTGATGGCCTTGCGGGGCTTGCCCAGGTTCTTGTAGGCAACGCCCAGGTTGCCTAGATCTGCTCCTTCGCCCCTCCGGTCGCCAATCTCTCGATCGATGGCCAGGGCCTGCTCGTAGAACTCGATTGCCTCGCGGGTCTCACCCAGCAGATAGTAGGCATTGCCCAGGTTGCCCAGTTGGTTTCCTTCCATCCTCTGGTCCCCGATCTCTCGGGCAATATCCAGGTCCTGCTCGTAGTACTCGATGGCCTTACGGGGCTCGCCCAGGGCGGCGCAAGCTAGCCCAAGGTTGCCCAGATGAACGCCTTCCATTGTACGATCCTTCAGTTCTCTAGCCGCCTCCAGACCATTCTCCAGCCAGGCTATCTTCTGCCTGGGATGAATACGCAGATCTAGAACATACACTCCGGAATCCGGAAAGTTCATGCATATCTTGGCAGAAGATAGATCTATCCCCATGCTCTTTGCTGCCCAAGACTGTCCGGCCAGGATATTCGCTTCCTCGCGGTCGAATAGCGCGAGGCCAGCCAAAATGCTCTCGCCTCCTTTAAGATAAAGGTCGTTGGCCGCAGAGAGCAGATCTTTGTAGTATGCAGCAAGGCGCTCGGAGATGGCTGCCTTCTGTTCTTCCTCCTGCTTGGCTGAAGCGAAGATGCGGGCCAGGTCGTGCAGCTTGTACCTGCCGTAATCCGGCCCCTGGCCCTTGTAGTCTACCAGGCTCCAGCGCACCAGCTCGCTCAGGCTTCTATGCTCCTCATCCTGGCAGATCTGCTCCTCGGCCTGGGCATCGAAGTCCGCCGGGAAGGCTGACAGATCCAGGAATGTCTGCTGCAGCTTGGGCTCAAGCTTCTGGAAGCTTAGTCCAAGGCTGGCATCGACACTCATATCCACACCCTGCTCGCCTATCATCTCCAGCCTGCTGCGCTCGTCCGCCAGCGCTTTCGCATACTCTCTCGGGCTGACGTCATCAGAATTGGCCAGATAGCTGGCAGCAGCCAGCAGGGCCAGAGGCAGATAGCCGCAAAGCCTGGCGATCTCTGGCCACGCCGGATCCTCTCTGGTGGACTTCTGCAGGCCGCCAGCAGGACAGCAGATGCTGAGCAGCAGCTCCAGGGCCTCGCCAGGCTTCAGGACATCAAGATCCATTTTGAAGAAGAGGGTGTTAGGAATTGTGATGGCCTTTCGGGAGGTGATGATAAGGCCGCAGCCTTTGGGCGGGACAAGCCTCAAGACCTGCTTATCATCCAGGGCGTTATCCAGAAGCAGCAGGGCGCGCTTGTCCTTGAGGACTTCGAGGTATCTTTGCCTGGTTTCGGCTTCGCTATCCGGAATCTTTTCTTCCCGATGATAGGAGCTGATGACAGAGCCCATCGCCCCCATGGTAGAGATGGGATCGGTTGTGCCCATCATGTCCACCAAGATCTGGCCGTCTGGATAACGATCTTTGATGGACTCGACCAGCTTCAACGAAAGAGCCGTCTTGCCCACGCCGCCGAAGCCATGCAGGGCGATGATGGTCTTGCCGGCATCAAACTGGGCTTTAAGCTCCTTCAGCTCTTCGTAGCGGCCTGTGAAATTCGGGGGAGGATCAGTGATGAAGGGAAGTCTGGAGATCTCTTCTGGTTTTTGGAAATTATAATTGTATGTGGGCTTGTAGATGGTAGCGCCTCGAAAATCATTGGCATCGCCGCCTTGAGCAACCGGCCCACTGAACTGCCCGGAGAAGATCGGGCCTTGAACGCCTCCGGGAATGTTGGTCTGTGCTCCGTGGACGGTCTGGCCGCTCTGATCCATTGCCGGCCTGTCTTTCATGAGAATTCTATCTCCTCCATTCGGCAAGCTCCTGCTTGACTCTATCTGCATAAGGGCTATCTATCTGCTCATAAATTTGAAGGGCGATTTCGGCTTTCTCGATGGCTTCAGAGTTCTTGCCGAGATCGAAAAGTACTAGACTTGAGTTGAATAGAGCATTTGCTTCGCCCCTCCTGTCTCCGATCTCTCGGGCGATGATGAGGCGCTGCCCGTAGTGCTCGATGGCCTTTCGGGTCTCGCCCAGGGCGGCGTAGGCATTGCCCAGGTTGCCCAGATCTAAACCTTCGCTGCTTCGGTCGCCAATCTCGCGGTGGAATTTCAGGATCTGCTTGAAGTGCTCTATAGCCTGGCGGGGTTCGCCCAGGGCGGCGTAAGCTAGGCCCAGGCTGCCCAGCCATACTCCTTCATCCCTTCTATCGCCGATCTCTCGGGCTATGGCCAGGGCGTGTTCGTAGAGCTCGATGGCCTGGCGGATCTCGCCCAGGTCGGCGTAGGCCAGGCCCAGGCCTCCCAGGCAGGCTCCTTCGCCCATTCGGTCTCCGATCTCTCGGGCTATGGCCAGGGCCTGCTCGTAGTGCTCGATGGCCTGGCGGGGCTCGCCCAGGTCGACGTAGGCATTGCCCATGTTGCCCAGATGCGCGCCCTCCATGCCTCTATCATTTAGCTTTCGAGCGCCAGCCAGAGCCGTCTCCAGCCTGGAAATCAGCTCTAGAGGATGCAGGCGCAGCTCAAGGATATATGGCGAGTTGAGAATAGAGCTGCATATGTTGGCAGGATTCTTCTTGGCCCACTCCCAGGAGGATTCGATATTCGCCCTTTCCAGATCGAATATCTTCAGGGCGGAAATGGGATCACCATTCTGATAAATTTCAGTGGCATTGGAGAGAACATCTCTATAGTGCTCAGAATAGCGCTGCCATGCCTCAGATTCAGAGGCGCTGTCTTCCTCCTTCTCCAGCAGCCCGAGGGCGAACAGCCTCACCAGATCGTGCAGATGATACTTTCCTTCGCCCTCTTCTGCCGATCCCTCGTAATCAACCAGGCTCCAGCGCTCCAGCTCTATCAGATTTCTGTGCTCTTCATCTAGACATGCCGCCTCCTCCGCCTGAGCATAGAAATCCGCTGGAAAGATGGACAGAAGCCTGAAGACTCTGGCCGTCTCCGGTGCAAGTCGGCCATAGCTCAGGCTCAGCTTCGTCACCAGGTCCTCCTCCACTCCCTCCTTGCCTATGATTCCCAGCCTCTTGCGCTCATCCTGTAATTCCTTAACATATTTTGCGGGGCTGGAGCCGGGGGTGCAGGCCAGGTAGCTTCCGGCGGCTTTCAGAGTCACCGGCAGGCGGCCGCAGATCCTGGCTATCTCATTCCATATGGGCTCCTCGGCGGGAAGCAGGCCGGGCGAATGGGGTCTGGCGGTCTTGATCAGAAGCTCTCTTGCCTCTTCAAGTTTCAGGACCTCAAGATCGATGGGGAACACATCCGAGAACGCCAGCTTTCGGCGGGAGGTTATGATCATGCCGCAGGAGGATGGCGGCAGAAGATGCATGACCTGCTGATCATCGAGAGCATTGTCCAGGAGCAATAGAACGCTTTTGCCGTCGAGAGTCGAGAGATATATCGATTGAAGCTCCTCCTGGCTCTCCGGAAGAGGGACTTGGGGATAATAGTAGCGCAGCAGCTTGGACATGGCTTGAGATGGGGTGAGAGGTGTGGCGCTTGTGGCTTGCAGATTGACCATGAGCTGACCGTCTTTGTATCGGTCTCGCAGCAGCTCAGCCAGCTTGTAGGCTAGAGCAGTCTTGCCCAGGCCGCCGATGCCGCGCAGACCGATTACAGTCGCGCCTCGGGTGAAGCCTGCCAGAATTTCGGAGATGAGATCTCCGCGTCCGATGAAATTTCTGGGAGTGGCGGGAATTTGGTGGGGCACAGGGAACTTTTCGATCTGCTGGATGTAATTGTTATATTGATCTCCAATATGCTGCTCCACCTTTCCGGTGGGATTTATGATGGCTCCTTTAGAATCCCTGAAATCCATTCTCCTGCCCCTCCTGCTTCTCTTCCTTTGATTTCCCTCACTTGGAATTACTCATCCTCTGGTGGTACAAGCACAATCTTTTCCGGATTGACTCCATTTCTGGTCAGAAGCTCAGGCTTGTTTTCTTCCGGTATCCCCTCAAGAAGCAATGCCACTATTCCCTGGTCGAAAGCCTGCTTTATCGATCTCCCAAATCCTATCGCCCGATAGAAGGATGCGGCGAAGGTGATTGCTGCCTCATCTCCTATGGCATCGTTCATTCCGATTGCGCAGTCGATAACCTGGGTGATGGCTTCCGCCTGCTTTTTAGAATAGCATGCATTCAGGATCACCAGGCGGATATTGTCCTTCAGCGTCTCGAATAATGCCCTTAGGGCGGCAGGATTAACCGGCTTAGGTGATCCATGACTATCCACCAGAATTATTTCGCCCGCTTTGCTGCCATGACCGCTGAAATGCACAATCTGGGGCTTGTGCTGATTGAGCAGCTGCAGCAAATCATCCGGCCGGACTGCCCAGGCGGATATCAGGTCCAGGGAATCGCGATATTCGGAGGCCCTGATCTTCTCTGTGACCCCTCTGATCTCCCTGTCCAGCTCCAGAGTCGTGGTCCCCTTGGGATTTGAAGCCAGGAACAGTGCCTTGATCTTTTTTGACTCATTATCGGAATGAGTGGATTCATTATCCCTGGGAAGTCCGGAAATTACATCTCCAAAATGCTGGCGGACGGAGGCGCTTGGCTTGTAGATGGTTCCTACAGCGCCTCGAAAATCATTGGCATCGCCTCCTTGAGCTACCGGCCCGTTGAACTGCCCGGAGAATACCGGACCCTTAACGCTTCCGGCAATGTTGGTCTGCGAGCCATGAACCGTCTGGTTGCGCTGGTCGAATACCGACCCGGCGCTCCCCTTCTGCAATGCGTCTACCAGCTTCTGGACCGTCCTGGCAAAATCAGGGTCGTCTTCCATCTTCTCTGCCAGCACCGCCTGCAGAGCGCCCTGCCTTGCCTTAGAATCCGGCTTTTCCTGAGCGCCGGCCAAGGTCTGCTCGGCAAAGGAATCGCCTTTGAACTTATTGGCCACACTCTGGGCCAGATCGCCGACTATTCCACCGATCTTCTCTCCCGCCGTCTTGGCCAGGGCGTCCGCTCCTTTCGCCAGGTATGGAGCTGCTATGGCAGCTATGCTGACAGGGTCCAACATTGAAAGCATCTCCTCCGATTTGCAGTCTCTTCTGAATGGCCGTTGAAAGGATAAATCTTTGCCGCTAAATGCGAACAGATCCGCCTGACAACAAGCTCTCATCGGCTGCTCGCCTCAAGCCTAGCCGGAAACCCTCCTCCAAACTTTTCTATACTTTCCCCACCTAAATCATAGTTCATGATAGTAGCTGATTTCTCCATGATCCCTATGGGCACCGGCACCAGCGCCTCCCATTACGTCAAAGCCGTCCACGAGGTCCTGAAAAGCTCCGGAGTCAATTTCGTCCCTGGTCCCATGTCCACCTCCCTGGAGGTTGAGAGCCTGGAAGAGCTCTTCCGGGTGATAGACGCTGCCAATGAGAGGCTCAAGTAAATGGGCGCCCAGAGGATCATCACCAACATCAGAATCGACTGCCGTCTGGACAAGGAGATCTCCATCCGCTCCAAGCTGGGGGCGGTGGGGCCATGAATGCCACCGGCAGGGCCTGCCCCTTCGTTGATGGAAGGGTGTGCCTGCAAGAGGGCTGCATGGCCTGGCTGGAGGGCGGCTGCAGCCTGATCCAATCCGACGGGGGTGGCAGCGCCTTCGAGCAGAAGCTCAAGGCAGCAGCGCCTCTGATGTACCGCTCCCTCCTGGATCTGGTCCGGATCATGGAGGAGACCTCAAGGGATTGCACCAGGTGCGGCCCGGAGCTGTGGAACTACGCCCAGCAGGCGAGAGCCAGCCTGCTCGACGAGCTGATACGCTCCGAGCTGGCCGGGGCGGGGATAAAGGGAGGATGTGATTGATCATCCCCGGAAAAACGGATGGAGCGAGCGGCAAAACATCAGGCCCGGAATAGTGCCAGCCAGAGCAGATAGATGAGATAGGCGGCGACGCCAAGCCCGCCCTCCAGGCGGGAGATGCGCTTGCCGCTCCAGAAGACGGGCACACACGCCAGAGCCACCCCGGCCATGAGGGGAATATCCAGCATCAAAAGCTGGCGCTCCACCAGCAGACCGCCTGGCGTGGCCATGCAGGTGAGCCCCAGGATCACCAGAATATTGTAAATGCTGCTGCCGAGCAGGTTGCCCACGGCCACATCCCTCTCGTTTCTGATGGTGGCTATGGCAGTGGTGACCAGCTCCGGAGAGGATGTGCCTATGGCCACCACCGTCAGCCCGATTATGGCCTCCGAGACCTGGAGAGACCGGGCCAACTCCACCGCTCCGTGCACAGCCCAATGGGCTCCTATCACCGATATCCCCATTCCGGCGGCGAGCAGCAGGGCATTGTTCAGCCGGGCCCGACTGCCGTCCCTTTTCGGCCCGGCCTGACAGCTCACCTCCAAACCACCTGCGCACATGTCCTCGAACTCCTCCTCCACGGCAGCCGACTCATGCCGGCGCAAAAGCAGTATGGTGTAGAGGATGGCCCCGGCCAAAAGCACAATCCCATCCCCGGCTGAGAGGATGCCGTCCCATGCCAGGCCGGCCATAAGGCCCGCTGCAAGGATCATCATGGGCAGATCCAGCTTGATCACCTGAAGATGCAGTTCCAAAGGCCTGAAAAGGGCGCTTAAGCCCAGAATGAAAAGGATATTGACCATATTGGTGCCGGCAATATTGCCCACCGCAATCGAGCCGCTGCCCTCCAGGCCGGCGGTAATGCCCACGGCCAGCTCAGGTACACTGGTTCCGATGGAGACAACGGTGAGGCCGATGACCAGAGGCCGGATCCCCATCAATGCGGCAAACCTTGCCCCGCCCCGCAAAACCATCTCTGCGCCGATTATGAGGGCAGCTAGGCCCGCCAGAAAGAGCATCAATCCGCCCGTGTCCATCGATTCTCCTGCCCCTTATGCCTCCACCTTATGCCTCCAGCTGATCCGGTGGATTCGCTTTTTCTTTCTTTTCCACCAGCTGCCTGAGCATCTCCAGAGACTGGCCGCCGGACTGAACGGTCAGACGGTCTCCTGCCCGCAGTACAGTACTCCCAACCGGACGCATGGGATGGCCGTCTCTCCTCAAGACTGCAATCCAGGTGTCATCGGGAATATTGAGATCGGCAATCTGCCTGCCTTCCGCCGCACTTCCCGGAAAAACCTTCAGCTTGAACAGCGACTCCCAGGCTTCCTTCTCCTGCTTTGCCGCTATCTCCGGCTGGATTTCCAGCGGCATGTCCAGGCCCAGGCGGCGGGCCAGGAAGGGTATGGTGGAGCCCTGCAACAGAACCGAGGCCAAAACCACGAAGAACACCACATTGAAGATCATATCCGCCTTTCCCACGCCGGATATGAGGGGGAATGTGGCCAGAATGATAGGAACCGAGCCCCGCAGGCCCACCCAGGAGATCAGAACTCTCTCCTTGAGAGACATCTGCCGGAAAGGCAATAGGCATAAAAGCACGCTGATAGGCCGGGCCATGAACATGAGGACGAAGCAGATGAAAAGGGAGATGCCCGCCACCGGGATCAGCCTGGTTGGATAAACCAGCAGCCCCAGGGTAAGGAACATGGCTATCTGCATCAGCCAGGCCACGCTGTCATGGTAATGCATTAAACTGCGCTTGTGGATGAAGGAGTGGTTGGCCAGGGCCAGGCCGGCCAGATATACGGCAAGAAAGCCATTGCCTCCCAGAATGGAGGTGACGGTGTAGGTGACAAGCACTAGGGATATGGTCAGAACGGGATAAAGCCCCTCGTAATCCAGGCGGATGCGATTGATGAGGTAGGCCATGCTTCTGCCTGAAATAATGCCAAACACTGCACCCAACGCCATCTGCTGGGCGAACATGGGCATCAAGGCCGTGGGCGAGGTGACCTGGCCCATTATGAGGCCGATAAGAGAGGTGGTGAGAAAGATAGCCATGGGATCATTGCTGCCCGACTCCAGCTCCAGGAGCGGCCTGAGGTCACCCTTCAGGCTGATCTGCTTGGACCGGAGAATGGAAAAGACCGCCGCTGCATCGGTGGAGGAGATGATGGCAGCTAAAAGCATGGCCTCCAGCATGGTAAAGTCCAGGACATAGAAAGCCGCATATGCCACAATGGCAGCGGTGAGGATGACTCCTAGGGTGGATAGAATCGCCCCTCTCCATAGTACCGACTTAGCCTCTTTCCACTTGGTGTCCAGGCCGCCGGAAAATAAGATGAAGATCAGAGCCAGGGTTCCCAGGGACTGGGCCAGCCAGGGACTGTCGAAGTAGATTCCTCCCGGCCCGTCCGAGCCGGCCAGCATGCCTATGGCCAAGAACAGCACCAGGGTGGGCACCCCCAGCTGGGTGGATGCCTTGCTGGAAATTACGCTCAGGAGCAGGAGCACTGCCACCCCCAGGAGAATGTACTCGAATAGGGCCATGTCCTTTTTTCTTTATCTCTTCGGGGGCATTTCAGTCTTTCCCAATGGACAGATCCGGAAATGGACTAGACAATAGGCTTTTCATGTAACCTGTTGGCCTTTTGCCGGCCGTCATTGGCTGAGGAGAGAGAATCTTGAGAGTCAAAATGGATAGACCGGCGAGTTGCAGGTCTTAATGACGAAATATCGGAAAAAAGAGAAAAAAGAGAAAAAATCAAACCGCTTCCACATTGATTATCTTGGGCACGCCGCTCTCGAAGTATACATTGTTTTGATACATCCAGAAGCCGTCCCAGATGCTGATCACATGGCTGGCTCCGCCCTTGACTTTGGTGCTGAAGCTGCCGCCGCTGCCCACTCCTACCTCAACCCCGTCCACAAAGACCTGGAAGTTGCTGGGGCCAGGATAGTAGATGGTCAGGGGCGTGTCTCCCAGCGATGATGCCCCTGCCTGGGCCGGAGGTACAGATGGGTATTGGGGTGTGTTTGCCGCGCCGGGCAGGGGATAGCTCTGCGGCTGGGAGGTCTGGATGGGCTGAGCTGCCTGATAAGGCAGAGTGCTCTGGGCAGGCTGAGCGGCCTGGATGGGCTGAGCGGCCTGATAAGGAAGGGTGCCCTGAGCAGGCTGTGCGCCTTGGGCCTGGGACGGCGATGCTGCCGGAGCCTGGGCGAAGACATCTATTACCACCACATTGCTGGGCTGATTGTCCGCTACCAGATAGAGCAGATGCCTTCCTATCTTGTCCGCCCGGAAGATCATGCTGTTGTAGCCCTCATAGAACTGATACGTCTTGGAATTAAGGCTGGCCGTCTCGGTCTGGACCGTCTGGTAGAACCCGCCGCTGCCTCCTCCAGGCACATTGGCCACCAGCTCCACCGCCGCTCCCATTGGGCTTACCACATACTGGGTCCAGTTCTCCCGTCCCCGAATCCAGAGGTCGCTGCTCCGGGAGGGCTCAGTGGACAGATACTGGGAGAAGGGAAGCCCCTGTCCCGAGGCGTAGAACACATACTTCGGTGCTCCGGCAGTGATGTTGAAGGGTACCGGGCTGCTTATGATCTCCGCCTCCCGGGGCTCCTCCGCCTCTACCTTAGGCTCGGCATAGTACTGGCTGAAGGGGGTAAAAGCGGATGCCGGAGCCAGCCTCTTGTAAAAAGAGACATCCGAGCTGTACCAGGGGTAGGAAGGAACCGGTGCATCCAGCCAGCGGACCATTCCTGCAATTCCCGGGTCCATCAGCCGGGAGCGGTCCAGGCTTCTCACATATCCTCCCTCCAGCCAGTCCCTCAGATACATCTGGCTTGCGTCCGGCTTGAGGTGATCGGTGTAAAGATAATCCGGGAGAAGATAGTCTCCCTGGGAGAAGGCCGCGGGCATGACCGCAGCAATCAGTATGGCCGATAGTATCAATCTCATAATACACTCTCCTTTGCCTCTCTATTAGCTGCGATCCTTTTTAACCTCTTCTCATTCCCTGTCAGATAGGCCGTCTCCTTCTCCCCGATCTCTGTGGCTCCGGCTCAGACTCCCTTCAGCGTCCGGTCAAAGAAGCTGGCCATCTGATACAGGGCGTCCTCAGCCGCAAAGCTCTGGGAAAGCTGACCCTCCTCGATCATGAAGCCGTGGGGCTCTCCCTGGTAGACCTTCATCTCGAAGTATCTGCCGCTGGCATTCAGCTCCTCAGCATAGCGGTAGATATCCGCTATCTTGCTCGGCACATCATAGGTTCCATGGATTATGAGCAGAGGATCGTCCAGTTGGTCGATGAACTGCACCGGACGGCTCTCATTGAGGAAGCCTCCCGAGTAGGGAAAGCCGTACCAGGCTACTCCCGAGCGGAAGGTTTGATTCATCCGGGGTAAAAAGAGCATGGTGTACCTTCCTCCGGCGCAAAAGCCGGTTAGACCAAGCTTGTCCGCCTGGACATCATCCCTGTCCTGGAGCAAGGCGGAGCAGTCCTGGATCAGCTGGCCAAGGGTATCATCGGAAGGGGTCCGGTTGAAGGTCTGCCACTCGGGAGCTATAACCACATAGCCCTCTTCCGCCAGCCTGTTTGCCAGGCTCAGGTAGCCCGGCTCAAGGCCGTTAAAGGAGTGTATCATGACCACCCCGGGCCAGACTCCCTCTTTGCCGGGAGCAGCCAGATAGGAGGGATAAGATAGAGATCCGCTGGAGATATTCACCTTCTCGCCCTTTATCTCTTCTGCCGCATTTTCCTGCCTCTCGCCCGTCTGGGCGCAGCCTGAAACCGCCACCAGGGCGATCATCATCAAGCACAAGATCAATACTCTCATACAGTTCTCATCTCCTTTGATTCAATTAAATTTTCTCAGCCTCACTTCACCGATACGGATCTATCATGTTTCATAAGGCAAAAGCGATCGGCTGGTCCAATCATCCTGTGTCCTGCGAAGAGCTTGAGTGAGGAAACGGAGTTGTATATATGATCCTCCTGGAAGATCATCCTATCGCCCTGTCCGCAAGCCCAGCCGGGGAAAAGATAAAAATCCCTCCGTCCCATCAGCCACCAAATATGATCTCCCCGGATTCGCTGCCCCATCTTCCCGGATGCTACCTCTTCAAAGACAGCCGGGAGGAGGTGATCTATGTAGGCAAGGCCAGAGATCTCAGAAAGCGGGTCTCCAGCTACTTTCAAAAACAGGACCAGATACCCAGAACTGCGGCTCTGGTGGCGGCGGCATCGGGCCTTGATTTCATAGTCACCAACAGCGAGCTTGAGGCTCTGCTATTGGAAAACACCCTGATCAAGAAGCACCAGCCCCGATACAACATCAAGCTCAAGGACTCCTCCCGTTATGCCGGAATAGAGCTGACAGAGGAGGATTTCCCCCGTCTGAGGATATCCCGCCGGAAAACAGGCGGATCCTTCTTCGGCCCATTCGTCTCCTCCCGGGAGAGAAATATTGTCTATCAGATAGTTCGCAAGGCCTTCGGCCTGGCCACCTGCAAGCGCTTTACCAAGCGAGCCTGCCTGCGCTACCATCTCGGCCACTGCTCCGGGCCTTGCATTGGTCGGATCAGCCTGGCCGACTACCGGGCCAGAGCTTCCAGGGCTGCTTCCGCCCTGGCCGGAAAGACGGATGAGCTTCTTCTAACCCTCCAAAAAGAGATGGCCGATCTCTCCCTCCGTCAGGAGTTTGAGAGGGCATTGCAGCTGCGAGACGAGATCCAGGCATTGGAGCGGCTGCAAGAGAGGCAGCAGGTGGAGAGGAGCCGCAAGTACGATCAGGATGTCATCAGCTATGAGGTGGAGGGCTCTTCCGTCTATCTCATGCTCTTCCGGGTCTACCATGGAACATTGGAGGGCAAAGAGGAATATGTCTTCTCCCACGGCGATGGCTTTCTGGAGGAGTTTTTGGTGCAGTACTACTCGGAGAGGGAGCCGCCGGAGGAGCTGATCTGCGAGCAGCCCCTGGAGGCCGCCCTGCTCGATTTCCTCTGTCACCAGAAGGGCAAAAAGGTCAAAGCCACCGTCCCCCGCCAGGGAGAGAAGAAGATGCTTCTTGATCTGGCCAGGAAGAACTTGGAGGCGGGATTTTTCGGAGACAGGGAGAAGCTCTACGCCCTGGAGCAGGCTCTGCACCTGAAGAAGAGCCCCCAGGTCATAGAGTGCTTCGACATATCCCACCTGGGGGGCACTTTTTCCNNAATTCAGAGGCGGCAGGCCGGACAAGAGCCAGTACCGCCGCTTCAGGATCAGGACCGTATCGGGAATAGATGACTATGCCTCTCTGGCTGAGACCGTGCGCCGCCGCTACAGCCGCCTGAAAGAGGAGAAGCAGGATATGCCCGATCTGATAGTCATAGACGGGGGCAAGGGGCAACTCGCTTCCGCCCTCTCTGAGCTGCAGGCTATGCGCCTGAAGATCCCCATAGTCTCCCTAGCCAAAAGAGAGGAGGAGATCTATGTGCCTGGGCTGGACAGCCCTCTGGACTTGGGAAAGGAGGAAAAGGCCTCCCTCTACCTGCAAGAGATCCGGGACGAGGCACACAGGTTTGCCCTGGCCTACAATCGGCTGCTTCGTAAAAAGGCCATAGAGAGCTGAGAGCAACTGCTCTATTGCTCCCGCTTTTCCTGATGGGAAATGGCTCAATTAAAGGAAAAATCCTCTGTGAGGTGGATTACGAAATCGCTAATGCTTGCCTCACGCCTCTTCAGGCTCGCAGCTCTCCGCAATCTCGGAGATAAACTCCGGCTTCATATAGCGAATTCTGCCCCCGATCTGCTCGATCTCTTTTTTGAGTTCCGAGTATGGAATAAACCGGCAAATCTTCGGGAGCGGCGGCTTTAGCCTGGCGAATGTGGGCCGGTTGATCTCATAGGCCACCTTCTCCCGGCGCACGTCCGGTGCAACCATGAACAGGTCAATCTTGATATTGGGCTGCATGCTCACCAGATCAGACATGCGCAGCAAGCCGGAGTATATGGCTGTGGTGTGCTCCACCTCGAAAGCGGCAATAATAGCATCGCCCTGCAGCCATAGTACATCGATAAGCTCAATGGTCCTGTTTGTGGCATCGTCGAACTGCCTGGGCAGCTCCCTCCTCAGATGCGGAATATCCTGAAAATTGATCCCGTTATGGGTTCGGTTCCGGTCGTTCCTGGCCACCCAGACATCCAGGCCCAGGTCAGAGCCGAGCTTGAGGAGAAGCCATTGAATCTCCTCGTGGGTAGTCTCCTCTTTTTCTGGCGGACTATTTTTCAGGTCCTCATCATGCTCCTCGGGAACCGTAACCGCGCCGATCTTCGAGTCGTAGGTTTTCGTCTTGCGGCGGTACTTCTTCTCATCGTATTCCAGCTCAACCGGATTTTTAGAGGCTTTCATTATGGCGCGGACAATTGCCTCGCCATCGTTTGCGCTGAACTCGGCGGGTGAGCCCCGGAAGAAACCGGTCCAAGCATTCCTGGACTTGAGGCCCTTGAACAATTCCAGCTCATCTTTAAGGCTGAGGACGGGGACGGCAGTCTTTGCATCCAGCTTTTCCAGAATATCAACATCAAACCTGATGGGGAATTGCTCATCCCTCCAGATTGGTGTCGCATCCTCGTAGCATTTGGACTTGACCTCAAGGATGCCGATGAACCTCGAAATACCGGTAAGGTAGCAGAGTAGATAGTCTCCTGGCGAGATTCGTTCTGCCAATCTCTTTCTGCTGGCTCTAAAGCCACTGACCTCGCCGCCATGCTCCAGGAATTCCTCCCAGGTTGTCCCTGTAAAGAGATCAAGCCAGTATTTTCTGGTCATTGTAGCAGCCTCCGGACAAGTCAGCGATCTTTGCTCATAGAGGCCTGGCCTCAGTTAGAATTCGCCTTCGGAGCAGCCAGTAAAGGCCCTGCTCCGTGACCACATCCACCTTTCGATTCAGGAGATCCTCCAGCTCCACCACCAGCTTGGCCAGATCCAGGAGACTCCGGCCCGGTTCAAGTTCGACCAGTAAATCTATGTCACTATTCTCACCCGCTTCTCCACGGGCTACGGAGCCGAAGATGCGCACATTACAGGCTCCGTTCTTGGCAGCAATTTTCAAGATATCTTCCCGGCGGGATCTCAATATGTTATCCAGTTCCATGGTTTTGCACTTCTATGCTCTTAGCTTTTATTCTAATTAAATTTATCATAAACAAAATCACGGCGATTGCTAAATCAGATAGAACAGCCTTCTCGAGGATGATGCTAATACGAAAAAGAGAGTTGGTCCACGCTATTTTATGCCTCTGCCCCTCCCCAATGGAGACATCATCCTGAACCTCTCTACTGCCTCAGCGATGCACTCTGCCACATAGTCCACCTGCTCCTGGCTGTTGGAGCGGCCCATGGTGATGCGGAGAGATCCGTGGCACTCTTCCGGCTTTAGCCCCAACGCCAGCAGCACATGGGATGGCTCCAGCTTATGTGAGGAGCAGGCCGATCCTGTTGACACAGCAATTCCTTTGGAGTCGAGATAAAGCAGAAGCGACTCACCCTCCACATAGGAGAAGCCGAAGTTCAGGCTGCCGGGAAGCCTCTTTTCCATGCTTCCATTGACCCAGGCATCCTTGACCCGCCCCAGCACCAGGTCCGCCAGCCGGTCCCGCAGCTGGGATAGCCTCTGACCTTCTGCCGCCATCTCTTCTCCGGCCAGATCCGCCGCC
>DAWB01000053.1:19127-20595 GCA_002505805.1 Methanosaeta sp. UBA80
GGGCCCGTAGAGCTTGTGGGCGGAGAGGGAGAGGAGATCGGCGCCCATGGCTTCAACATCAACAGGGATCTTGCCCACCGTCTGCACGGCATCGGTATGCAGGTAAATGTCTCTATCCGCTGCCAGCCTGCCCACCTCTTCCAAGGGCTGAATAGTTCCGACCTCATTGTTGGCATGCATTATGGATATGAGTATGGTGTCCGGGCGGATGGCCCTCTCCAGCTCGGACAGCTCGATCAAGCCCTCACGGTTTACGGGCAGGTAGGTCACGGAGAAGCCCTCCCGCTCCAGGCTGTGGCAGGTCTCCAGAATGGCCGGATGCTCGATCTGGCTGGTGATGATGTGCCGGCCAGAATTGCGGTTTTTGTAGGCTATGCCCCGCAGAGCTAAATTGTCCGACTCCGTCCCTCCCGAGGTGAAGACTATCTCCCTCGGATGGGCATTGAGCAGCCGGGCCACCCTCTGGCGCGACTCTTCTAGAGCCTCTTTTGCTTCCCGCCCGAAGCCATGCAGGCTGGAGGCATTGCCGAATCTCTGGGAGAAGTAAGGCAGCATGGCCTCCAGGACCTCGGCAGCCACGGGGGTGGTGGCCGAGTGGTCCATGTAAATGGGTTTCATCGGCTTTAATTTAGAGATGCTAGGGTAAATAGCTGGCGAAATCGATCAAAAGGCTATGGCGGGAGGGAGGTTTCAGGAACGAGGACACAAGGACAAGAAACTATAAGTAAGGGGGGAATGTGGACGGATGGGCATGGAAATATCCATACCCCTGTTCTCCACGCCGCTTCTGATCTCAGCCGCTTTGATCGGCCTTGGATTTCTGGCATATCTTTATTCTGCCAGGGCCGGGGTGGTGCTTATGGGAGCAGGCAGCGTGATCATGGGGGCTGTGGTCATACTCGATCTTCCCCAGGGCATGGGCCTGCAAAGCCTGATCCTATTCGGAATTACGGTGCTGGTGGGCGGATGGATGGTCTATATCGGCATCAGAAATGGCTAGAGGACAGATCCAAGGGCTGTAATCTTAATTTTGATTGTTTAGATAAGAAATTTTATATCTTTGCCTTGGCTATTGGCTTCGAAGCCATCTCAATTGCGCAATGACCGAGAAAAATCATTGAAGCCTTTGACTGGCAATAGGAGGGTTTCTGACTATGAATCGATTAGGGTACAAACTGGCGATTGTAGCTGTTTTTTTCCTGATCTCAATTGCTGGTTGCAGCCTCGATTCGGGCAACACTGGACTGTCGCCCATACCCCACGATCTGAAGGGGTATGGTGCTGACCAGGCCGCGCCTGAAAACAGCGGGGCGGAGGTATTAACCAACCGCAGAAATGCACTGTCCAATAATTCGAGCCTGGCCGATGTCCTCAATGAGGATGTCATGCCCGAGCCGCCCAGGCCGAATATAATCATCATCCTGGCCGACAATATGGGCTACATGGATCCCGGCTGCTATGGCGGCGG
>DAWB01000053.1:20616-23906 GCA_002505805.1 Methanosaeta sp. UBA80
CCGGAAGGCTGCCCATAAGAACCGGCATGTCCCTGGCATCAGCAGCAGGCTCTCTGGCGGGCATGTCTCCCCAGGAGACAACCCTGGCCGAGGTGCTTTCCGATGCCGGGTACAGGACGGCAATGTTCGGCAAGTGGCATCTGGGAGACGTCGAGGAGAGCATGCCTCAGAATATGGGCTTCGATGAGTGGTTCGGAATACTGTACCATCTCAACACCTACAGCCTGAAGGATCGCATCGGCTATGATCCCAAATGGGCCGAGGGCCTGAATGAGAACTACGGCCTGGTCCAGGCCAAGAAGGGCGAGAGCCTAAAGATGGTGATGCCGCTGAACACCAATTCTCTGGGAATTGTGGATGAGCAGTGCATGGACCGGGCTATTGCCTACATTCAGGATCAGGCCAACTCCACAGAGCCCTTCTTCATCTACCTTCCCCTGGCCCGGACTCACTTCCCCAGCGTTCCCAATGACAAATTCGCCGGAAAGTCCAGCCGGGGACCCTACGGAGATGGGGTGATGGAGACTGACTATCATGTCGGTATGGTCCTGGATGCTCTGCGAGATATAGGCAAAGACAACAACACCATAGTGGTCTTCACCAGCGACAACGGGCCGACCCTTGACCAGTGGCCCGATGCAGGCTACTCTCCCTTCCGGGGAGGAATAGGAACCGTCTACGAGGGTGGAGTTCGTGTCCCCTGCATATTCTGGTGGCCGGGAGAGATCGAGCCGGGAAGGGTGTCCAATGAGATAATGTCCACTCTGGACCTGTTCAACACCTTTGCCGCTCTTGGCGGAGGGGAGATTCCATCGGATCGGCCCATGGACGGCATAGACCAGTCTGACTTCCTGCGGGGCTACAACGACAGCTCCAACAGGGAATGGGTTATCTGGTATACGGGAACAGACAGCTCTGCCACCACCCTTCCCGCTGCCATGCTCTGGCACCAGTTCAAGATCGTCAGGAAGGGATACGACTCGTTCCAGGGACCGGAAAGCGACTACTCCCAGATTCCGGCTGTCTATAACATCGAGATGGATCCGAGGGAAGAGCACAATATCGCTGGAGAGCATGACTTCGCCATAGAAGCCTTCCAGAAGGTCTACCGGGGGCTGGTGGCCAGCATGAAGGAGTACCCCAATACGCCTTCCCGGGCCTACCCGATAGCGGGAGGGGCGAGCTGAGCGAGACATGGATATCGGCATCTATTAGAAAGAGAAGCTGCTGCATCCAGCTGCTCCCATTTTTTTTAATTTTTCTTGCAGGCGGCAAAACCGCCAGTGAATAAATTAGCCTCTATTAAACTCAGACGGGCGTGAAACATTTTCGGGACTCCATATAAGTCAATTATCCAAAAGAGATTTAAGCCCCGCTGCTTAAAGTACCTAATCATATGATTAGTAGGGATATTTTAGAAGAAAAAATAAGGGAGCTTGAATTATTAGCTATTGAAATTGAGACTAAAGGTGTAAAGCTATTTCAGGATTCTCCGATTAATTTAATGCTAACAGCACCCTATTCAGGCAGATATCATCAACACTGGAAAACCCTTCCAGATGATCTAAGACCACATCAACGCGACGTACNNAAGGGGATATCAAAATTGGTATTCTTCCGCTTACCAGCTTGTTAAAAATTATTTACCAGAAAAAGAATTAGAGTTTAAAAAATATTATGCTAACGAAAGAAAATATCAGGATGGCATCATTCAAAGACTACAGCTTCGCTGGGGTCCGATAGATAAAGGTAGATTTATAGAAGATTTCATAAACAATTTTGAAATCCAAAGAAGCATTATTTTAAGCTTGCCTTCCGTCGCAGAATTTAGAGAATATGATCTTAGAAAAATTATATCAGTAGACTTTATCAACACGGAACTGGATAAGGCAGATTATCTCTTTAGGAACAAATTTGAAAGATGTGCAGGAGTTCTTGCTGGTGTGGCCTTAGAGAAGCATTTAAGAGCTTTGTGCGATATTAAAAATGTAGAATATAAGCACGATGATACAATAGAACCCTTAACTCAAGCTCTATATGCTGCAGGAAAAATCGATTTGACTGAACAGAAAAATTTTCTACACTTGGGTGGCATAAGGAATGATTGCGCCCACCCAAAAGAGATACCCGAAGAAGTCTTAAAGGCGAGAGCAAAAGAATTAATTGAAAAAGTAAGGAAAATGAGACTATGATAATATTGTTTTGCATTTTCCTCCTCGAGCAGCTTTTAAAGCAGCGACCTTGTCCCTGGCCCTAAGCTAAAGATTAATGAACTCCTAAGTCAGATAACGATTTCAAATGAGCAAGTCAGCCGCACTGCCCGGATTTCATCTGTTGGCCAAGCCCACAGGAGCGGCATGCAATCTGGGCTGCAAGTACTGCTTCTTTCTTTCCAAAAAGAGCCTCTATCCCGGCAGCAGCTTCAGGATGTCTGATGAGTTGTTGGAGGAGTATATCCGCCAGTATATTGAGGCTCAGAGGATACCCCATGCCACCATAGCCTGGCAGGGGGGCGAGCCGACCCTAATGGGCCTGGACTTTTTCCGGCGATCGGTAGAGTATGAGCAGAAGTACAGGCGTCCGGGGATGACCATTCAGAACACCATGCAGACCAATGGCACCCTGCTGGATGACGAATGGTGCGAATTTTTCCGGGAGAACAACTTTCTCATAGGGCTGTCCCTGGACGGGCCGAGAGAGCTTCATGATGCCTACAGAGTGGACAAGACCGGAAAGCCCACCTTCGACCGGGTGATGAGAGCAGCAAAGCTCTTGCGCCGCCACAAGGTGGATTATAATATTCTCACCACAGTTCATGCCGCCAATGCCGATCATCCCTTAGATGTCTACCGCTTTTTGAGAGATGAGGTGAAGGCCGATTTCATCCAGTTCATTCCCATAGTGGAGAGGGATAATGAGACCGGCTTTCAGGAGGGGGATATAGTTACGGACCGCTCGGTCAAAGCGGAGCAGTACGGCCGCTTTCTGATTTCCGTCTTCAATGAATGGGTGCAAAGGGATGTGGGCCGTGTATTCGTCCAGATCTTCGATGTGGCTCTGGCCGCCTGGACGGGAGCGCCTCCCGGCATATGCGCCTTCTCCGAGACCTGCGGATCGGCCATGGCCATGGAGCACAATGGGGATATGTACTCTTGCGATCACTTTGTGGAGCCGAGATACTTTCTGGGCAATATCATGGAGAGAAGCATGGCCCGTATAGCCGCCTCGGCAAAGCAGCAGAAGTTCGGGCGGGATAAGCTCGAGGGCTTGCCTGAGTACTGCCGCAGCTG
>DAWB01000058.1:0-3391 GCA_002505805.1 Methanosaeta sp. UBA80
CCAACTAATTAGGTTATCACGACCAAGTCGTCTTATCACTCTCTCATCTTTAAATGTGGATGGAGAATCGTGACTTCTAATATAAGCCAATTGCGAGAATCAAAGCCCAAAGATAAGGCGCATAAGAAATGTCCTACGGTTTAACTTTGCATTGCATCACTTCTTAGTCTCTTCGCCATGCATAGAGGGACCTGTTTTTCTGCTTTCGCAGTCAAATCTATAAACCAGAAACTCCAAGCCGTCCCTCATGGACATAATGACCATAGCCTTCTACGTCATCTTATTCCTGCTCGCCTTCATGATCGCCCGCATCATCATGAAGATCATGCGCGGATACTGAAATCAGAGAGGCTAGTTTAGTACGCAGCTGCAGCGACAGGCTTAATATTTGCACAGGCTAATCTATACCCATGTTTCCCCAGGTCCTAGCCACAGTGGGCGGTTCGGGAACGCGTCTATATCCCCTTACCCTGGACCAGCCCAAGCCGCTGGTGGAGTTATGCGACACAGCTATCATCGCCAATCTCTTCAGAGTTTTAGCCAGTCAGGGCTGCCGCAGATTCATTTTGGGCAGCAAAGGGGCCTGCAACACCCTCAACCTTAGCAACTACTTCAAAGCCGGGGAGGGCTTCTTCAAGCGGCTGGGCATCACCGATCACCAGGACTTCAGCTACCAGCCTCTCTACGACGACAAGGGCAGCGCCGATTCCCTGCGCTACTGCCTGAGCTACTTCGATATCAAAGACGACCTTTTGGTGGTCTCAGGAGATAACCTCATAGATATCGATATCAAGAGCTTCGTCGATTTTCACAGAGAGCATCAGCCTGTTCTGACCGTGGCTCTCAAGGAGCTGCCGCCGGGGGAGAGCATTTCCCAGTATGGTGTGGCCCGCTTGGACGGGGACATGCGCATAAAGGGCTTCGTGGAGAAGCCCAAGGCAGGAAGCGAGCCCAGCCGCATGATCAACACCGCCTTTTACCTCTTCTCCCCTCGCATTCGCGAGGTCTTGGCGGAGATGGGAGATCGTGCCCGGGATATTGGAGGCGACCTGATACCCTACCTCACCGAGAACGGATATCCTGTCTATGGCTATCCCATCAGAGGCTATTGGATCGATATCGGCACTCCGGAAAGGCTGCATCAGGCGGCCATGGACTGTCTATCCGGAGCCGTCCGCCACTTCGATCGCAAGTACCACTACCAGCCCAACCAGTGGATCCATCCCAGCACACTGGCCAAGATAAAGCCACTATTGGACTCTGGTGAGATAAATCTCATAGGCAATGTCTCCATAGGCAGGAACTGCCAGTTGGAGAAGGGAGTGAGCATCGAAAACTCCCATATCGGACACACCAGCCTCATCGAGAGGAATGCCGAGATCAAGGATAGCATGATCATGAGCTTTTCTCATATTGAGCATATGGTTAGCATCCGCCGCAGCATTGTGGGCCGGCACTCCACCATTGAAGAGCATAGCGTCTTGGGAAGCGAAACAAACGATTCTCTGGTAGCAGTAATCGGCGAGAATGTCAATCTGCCCTCGGATTCAGTGGTCTCAACCGGTGTCAGGGTCGCTCCTCTCAAGCACAGCCACAGCATACTGGCCACGGGCAGATTCGTTGAGCTGGGAACCGATGAGAGGAATATTTATTTTGCAGAAAAAGTTTCCCCAAGGCGCTAGGCTTGCCGGCCAGCGCCAGCCCATCTAGTAATAGCGCTCCCAGGCCCCTTCTGTCTTTCTAATCTTGTATTTAGCGCCGTTGTCCATGAGATAGCGATCCAGATCCTGCGCATCCTGGAAAAAGCGCTTATCCCTCAGGTTATTATAGACATCATCTGTGGTAAAGCCCTTCAGTTCGCCCCTGCCGTATACTATCCGCTCGATGGTATAGTATATGTCGTCAAACTTCCTCAGGGGATAAGTCCACTCTGCAAACTGCATATCGTGCCCTCCTCTTCTGCTTACAGGTTTTCAGGCAAATAAGTACCTTTCGTTCAGGCTTCGGTGAGGGTGCCTGCATCAGGGCTACTGATCGTGTTCGCCAGATGGAGGTTGGGGGTGTTTTATATGTCCCGGCCAATTTAATCTTGAATTGCAAATATTTAAATGTCAACCGATGGGATCCATAGAGCAGGGCGATATTCCAGAGAGCAGCGAGGACGAATGGACGACAGGCTAGCAGTGTATATCGGGGCCCACCCGGATGATATCGATGTGGGCATGTCGGGATCCTTGTTGAAATCAAAGCTGGGGAGGCATCCCCTCATGTGGATTGTGGTTACCGATGGCGGTGCAGATGAGGTAGAGTATGCCTATGAATCGGCTAGAGATCCCAAATCCGGTCGGCCGTGGCTGAAGATCAATGACCTGAAATCCGTAAGCTGGAGAGCTCCTGATGGAAGCGAACTGATCAGAAATAATTATTCAAGAGATCTGGCGGCAAAGCGCTGCGGGATAGAATTCAATGATTCCGGATGGGCGGCGCATCCCTCCCGGCATCCATCCTCATTTGGAGTGGGGAGGGACTGGAGGAGCAGAGCGGCGGATCTGGTGGGCAGGGACGTGGAGCCAAGGCAGCTAGTCTATGGCGGACAATTCCTTTATCCCGATGGGTCCTTGAGCCAGAGGGAAGAGGCCTTCACCGGCAGCATAGCGGAAAGCCTGGCTCGGGAGATCTATGACCATATCACCGCCCAGGGCTACTCCAGAGATCTGGTCTATATCAATTCTCACGGCAGCGATGCAGTCTGCTGGAACTCTGATGAGCACCAGGATCATAGGATTGTAGGGAATGCGGCACTCAAGGCCATAGGAATTCTGCTCGACCTAGGGGTTGAGGCCGTCTGTATATCCTGGTTTACCATATACCGTCCCATTGTTCCCAGGAGGGGCCATCTTAGGGAAGCTATGGATGTAAGCGGAGTAAAAGAGCAGAAATCGGAGTTATGCAAAGCCTGCTGGGAGACGGAGTTTCTCTCCCAGCATGTGGACTCCAGGATGAAGAGCTGGGGTGAGGATAAGGGACCGAGGAGGTATCCTCACCACCCCATTGATTTTGAATACTGCATTAGAGTCCTTTACACGAAAAACGATATGAAGCTCCTGGACTGCTGCGAGAGGCACAATAGTTCTCTCTGGCCCCGCCTGATCCGCAGGACGATACCCCTTAGATTTCGCTCCTGACAAGTCATTGATGGCAAGGCAGAAAGATCAATGGGAGCATCAACTGCCTTTCCTGGAAAAAGAGTGATGGATCAAGCTCCCGCCAGCTTGCAGCTGCCTTCCTCGTGCTCCAGCTCGGATATCAGCCTTCTCTTGGCCGGATTGAAGCTCTTCTTCTGCCGGCAGTCCATAAGTTTATGCCAGTTGTCCCTCTCCCAGATATTGAA
>DAWB01000058.1:3417-3586 GCA_002505805.1 Methanosaeta sp. UBA80
GTCCACCATGATCGGAGTCAGGCTTACAATGGTCTCCACTCCCATGGGCTTGGATGCTTCGGAGGAGACCTTCATCATAAAGGGGCAGCCATGAGCGAATATGCGATCGATCTTCTCTCCCGAGGCCAGGGACTGCTCAATGAATTCATTGGCCCAGGCGGTCTTGCCG
>DAWB01000058.1:3662-4199 GCA_002505805.1 Methanosaeta sp. UBA80
TTCTCCTTGAGGGCCTTGATCAGAGGCAGGGTTGGCCCCACCCCAAAGCAGCCGCAGGCGCAGATGACCCGGCCGAAGTTTTCAATCTCCGTGGGCTTTCCCAGGGGCCCGGCGATGTTGGCCACGCTCTGGCCCACTTTTAGGGTGGACAGCTTAGCCGTGCTGGTTCCCAGGATGTAGAACAATATATCCACAGTTCCCTCTTTCTCATCCCATCCTGCGAGGCCCATGGGTATCCTCTCTCCTCTCTCATCAACCCTGATGATCACGAACTGGCCCGGACGGGCGGTGCTGGCGATCTTGGGAGCCCGAAAGCTCATATAGACGATATTGGGGACAATAGTTTCGTTCTTGACTATCTCGTACATTCTTCTATTCTCCTCTGATCTTGCTCACATTCACCGCACAGACCTTCAGTTCGGGTATCTTGGCGATGGGATCCAGGGCTGGATTGGTAAGGATATTGGTTGGCGTCTCTGAGAAGTGGAAGGTCATGAATACCACCCCCGCAGGCGACTTCTCTGTGGTTCTGGCCCT
>DAWB01000058.1:4315-4819 GCA_002505805.1 Methanosaeta sp. UBA80
GTCATGGTTCCGGTATGATAATGGCACAGCACCCGGCCGGTGGTGAGGATGAAGGGATAATCCGTATCGGGAAGCTCCATGGACGGCCGGTAGTCTACGAGGTTGAATTTTCCCATCCCTCGGGTGAACTGACCCTTATGCAGGTATGCCGTCCCCGGGTGGTCCGGCTTGGGGCAGGGCCATTGCAGGCCGTCTCCCTCCAGTCGCTCGTATCTTATCCCGCCGTAGCTGGGAGAGAGTGCCGCGGCCTCGTCCATGATCTGGGAGGGGTGGCTATAGCAGAACTGCTCGCTGTAGCCCATGCGCGCCGCCAGGTCAGAGATTATCATCCAGTCCGGCCTGGACTCGCCCACGGGCTCGATGGCTTTTCTGATCCTCTGCACCCGCCTCTCGGTGTTGGTGAATGTTCCATCCTTCTCCAGGCTGGAGGTGGCGGGCAAGACCACATGGGCAAGGGCTGCCGTCTCCGAGAGGAAGATGTCCTGGACCACCAGGAAGTCCAGG
>DAWB01000128.1:0-278 GCA_002505805.1 Methanosaeta sp. UBA80
AGTCCGTAGTTGACGAGGATGGAACGGTTGATACCGATAACATCACTGTAGAGAAGAAGGTGGGGGGCGGAATCACCGACACCATGCTGGTGAGCGGAGTGGTCATCGATAAGGATCGACTTCACCCCAACATGCCCAAGTCAGTCAAGGCAGCCCGTATCGCTCTGCTCAATGCTGCCGTGGAGATAGAGAAGACCGAGGTCGATGCCAAGATTCAGATCACCTCCCCAGACCAACTGCAGGCTTTCCTGGACCAGGAAGAGAGCATGCTCAAGGGC
>DAWB01000128.1:320-15983 GCA_002505805.1 Methanosaeta sp. UBA80
GAAGAGCGACATGGAGAAGCTGGCGCGGGCCACAGGGGGAAGAGTAGTCACCAGCATCCACGAGATCTCCCGGGGAGACCTGGGCAAGGCCGGCCTGGTCGAGGAGAGGAAGGTCTCAGATGAGAAGATGACCTTCGTAGAAGATTGCGAGAATCCCAAGTCGGTATCCATCATTCTGCGGGGCGGAACGGAGCATGTAGTCGATGAGCTGGACCGGGCTATGGAGGACGCGCTTCGCGTGGTGGGCGTTGCAATTCAGGACAAAATGCTTGTGGCCGGCGGCGGCGCGCCTGAGGTAGAGCTGGCTCTACGGCTGCGAGCCTATGCCTCAAATGTGGGCGGACGCGAACAGCTGGCCATCGAGGCTTTTGCCAATGCCATGGAGGTCATACCCAAAACTCTGGCTGAAAATGCCGGACTGGACCAGATCGATTCCCTGGTAGCTCTGCGAAGCCAGCATGAGAAGGGCGTGAAGGGCGCTGGTCTGGATATGGACACCGGCAAGCCGGTAGAAATGTTCAAGCTGGGAGTGGTCGAGCCTCTGCGGGTCAAAACCCAGGCGGTCAACTCTGCAGCTGAGGCTGCAGTGATGATACTGCGAATTGATGACGTCATAGCTTCCAAGTCCGGCGGACCGGGAGGCATGCCTGGCGGCATGGGACCGGGCGGCATGGGTGGTATGGGCGGAGAGGACTTCGAGTAAAGTCCTTGCCTTTTCATCATTTTTTCCGGAGCAAAGAGGCTAAAATGGTAAAATGTGTTTTTTGTGGCAGTTCGAATTCTGCAGGAAGATTTGTTGTCCCTGGTGCTACATATAGCACTCATGTCAGGTGGGCACAATGAGCAAGAAGAAGGGAGCAAAAGGAATGCCCAGCGACGGACCGGGCAAACATAATCCCTCCAAATCCGTGAAGAGCGGCAGGGTGGATTCTGGTTTTGACAAGACGACACGAAGCAAAAGATATGAGGGGCCGAGAAGGACTAAGCCTTGAAAGGATTATCGCTGGAGGCATCTTGGAGAGGATATAAAATTCTCTGGCAGGGCATCAATTTTTATCCCTCCCACCAGGCTAACCCTCAAGATCTCGGAAGGTCATGCGCAGTTCATAGACACCTTCCTCGCTTCTCTTTTCCATATCAAATCCCATATTTTTGAAAAGATTGAGCATCGGCCTGTTCTCAAGCAGGACCTCTGCTGTGAATCCCAGCAGGCCTCTCCGCCTGGCCAGGCGGGTAAGATAAGAGAGCAGATCGTGGCCCACGCCCATATTTTGGTACTCATCCTTTACCACCAGGGCAACTTCTGCAGTATGCATCTTCTCATTTATCTCATACTGTCCAATTGCGGCAATGGTTTCTCTGTTATCACCCTTAACAATGGCCAGGATCATCATGCGGTCAGCGTAATCTACTACCCCAAACTCCTGTAGCCTTTTATGAGGCATGTCCATTCTAGCGGACATGAATCTGCGATACATGCTTTGGCTTGAAAGAGCATAAAAGAAGTCCTTCATCAGGGGCTCGTCTCCCATCTTCACCGGCCTGAGAAGAAGGCTTAGACCGCTCCTGGTTGTCTTCAATGTCTCTAATGCTTCCGGATATATCCCATTTGCACCAGGTATGAATGCCTGATCTTTGTAGATTAACAAGAGCTTTCGAGCCTCATCAATGAGCCACGGCCTGAACCTGGGATGAGCGATAGCAATAAGGTCCATGGCTCTTTCCCTGATATTTTTGCCGTGGAGATAGGCTATCCCATACTCTGTAACGACATAATGAACATCCCCTCTGGTGAAGGTTACTCCGGTTCCCTCCTGGAGGGAGGGCACAATCCTGGAAATGGTGCTGTTGACGGCGGTTGAGGGAAGGGCCAGGATGCTCTTGCCGCCCGGTGCAAGAGCAGCGCCTCTCATAAAATCTGCCTGGCCTCCGATGCCGAAGTAGAATGTCCCGCCAATTGATTCTGCGGTAGCCTGACCGGTTAGATCAATTTCCATGGCACTATTAATTGCAGTCATCAATTTATTCTTGGCAATAATAAGCGGATTATTAACATAATCTATGGTCTTAAACGAAACAGTTGGATTTTCATCCAGGAATTCATATGTCTCTCTCTTGCCCATGCAATAGGAGGCGACGGTCTTTCCCACATCGATGGACTTCTTAGTATTGTCAACCACGCCTCTTTGAATCAAATCAATAATGCCGTCGCTCAAGAGCTCGGTATGTACTCCAAGATGTTTTTTCTCGCCCAGGTATGATACCACTGCATTGGGTACAATCCCATATCCAACCTGCAATGTAGATTCATCTTCGATGATCCGGGCCACATACCTGCCTATCGCTTTTATGATGTCTCCAGGGTCTTCAACCGCATACTCCAGCAGAGGTTCATCATAAGGAACAATGAAATCTATATCTTTTATATTTATGAAGCCATCGCCCTGAGTGCGCGGCATGTGGGAGTTTATCTGGGCAACGATAATCGAAGCCTTCTGGGTGGCAGCCTTAACGATATCCACGCTTATTCCCAGGCTCATGTAACCGTGCTTATCTGGAAGAGATGTCTGGATTAATGCTATGTCAATCGGTATTATCTCTCTTCGGATGAGGCCGGGAACAGCAGAGAGAGATATGGGCGTGTAGTCCGCTGCGCCTCTGTTGATCGCATTTCTTGTGCCTTCGCTGATGAAGAACGAATCGATCCGGAAGTTATCACGGAATTTATCATCCAGATAGGGTGCTGTTCCCAGGGTCCATACGTGTATGATCTCGATTCCGGAAAAGGCCTTTGGACTGGCGCCGACGAAGCTCACCAGAGCCTGGACCAGGTGTTGAGGCTCTCCGCAGCCCGTGCCTATGAAGATCTTATCACCGGCATGTATATGGCTGAATATCTCTTCATCTGAAGCGAACTTTTCCGGCCAAGCCTTCCTTGAATTCTCCAACAAATCGCTTTTCATTTCATTCAATTAACTACATCCTTTGGTTGAGCTGCTTTTCTGGCCCGAAGGCTGGAAGGCACACACAAAGCACCCGCGCTTCCTGTGGTGCCGGAGAAGCAGAAGATGGCAAGAGCCTGATCAGATCTCGAAAATCCTCTCCGCCAGATAAGCCCTGGCCTTCTGGGGATCGCAAGCCAGCTCATCAATGCGGCTCTCGGACATCTCCCAGAGCGCATCATCCGCTTCGGCCAACTCATCTCTCTTCTGCCACCAAGAGAGGCAGGCTTCGGCTGCCAGCCTACAGGCCTCCTCATCGGTCAAATGGAGAGAGGCGCAGAAGGCCTCGCCCACACATGCAGCTGCTTGGGCTCTGGTACAAAGATTGCAGGTCATTTTGTCTCCTTATTTCGATTTACGGGATTGGTGAGTTGATTAGCCTCAGATTGAGCTTCCCGGCTTTGCCCCGAGAAGATCGCACAGTCTTTCATAATCGCTTTGAGGAAAACGGACGGATATGGACAGGGTAAATCCGCATGATTGGGAGGCGTTCAATTCCATGGTGCCGCACTCCGGATCAATGTATTCTCTGGCATCATGAGGATGGGCGGCATATTGCCAGCCTTCGCTTGAACCCTTTATCCGGGAGTACAGCCAGTTGTCCGCTTTGGGGTTGTTAATGGGATCGAGACCCGATACTATGCAGGTTAGAAAGGCCTCTATGTCTTCTGCCGAGAAAAACTCTATCCACATGAGGCCCGGCCTATTTTCCTGACAGGAATTGCTGGTAATTATGCCGTGGCTCCAAATGGCCTGTAGCAGTGGTGCCATCATCTCGTCCACCTCTATCATTGCCTTTGATATGGGATCAAGGATGGCCACTTGCCTGTGCTCAGTCAAAATTCCAGCTCTTCCTTCCCGGGCATCTCTATCATTGTATTAGCCTTGCCTGATGGATCATCCCATCTAATTTTATTTACTTCCTTCTATTATGATCGGCTTTGCCCATCAAATGCGGCAGGAGAGCTTTGGGAAGGAAAAAGCCAACATCTGCCAAAATATTAAAATTTGCAGGGCATTATGGGGCCCTACATATCAATCGCGAATTCAATTCAAACAAAAAAGATATTTTGATTAATATCTTCTGGGGGCCCTGGCAGGTCTGTGCTTCTGGTAGCACTCGCTGNNGGCTTGAAGGGGACCTGGGTCTGCTTGCCGCATTCGGAGCAGGTTACATCTGTCATTTCTCGGGGGCCGCTGTTGTAGCTATTTCTGAAGCTACCGCTGTTGTCGTACTTTCTCTCAAACATTTGATTCACTTACCTTGTTATCGATTCAAAGAACCGATCATGCTACAAAAAACATCTCAACAAATCTCTTTGAATCGACGCAAAATGTAACGAGGGCTAACATCAGGTTCCTTGCCTATATACCTGTTGGTCAAAGAATAGTTGGTCAATAGTGGACAATATCTCCTGAGCCGATCCGAGAAATGCTCCAAGGATTTAGAGGTATCCGGGAAGGCAAGTGCATTTAAATCTGGCATCAATCCAATATCAGTAACCAAGAAAAGATTGAAGAAGGGCCTGCGGCCCATTTATCAGTGTAATAGCTTTCTACTGTTTCTCGACGTTGTCTGCCTTGGGGCCCTTCTCGCCTTCAATCACATCGAAGCTGACCTTGTCGCCCTCATCGATAGTGACATTAGGCTTGAGACCTGTTGCATGCACGAAATAGTCCTTTCCATCGTCGCCAGCTATAAAACCAAAGTTCTTGACTCTGTTAAAAAACTTCACTGTTCCGTTTACCATTTGTAATTTCTCCAATATATGCCAAGCGCGGCACTATACTAGTTAAAGCTGTTGGTGTTGATCTTAATCCATGCAGAGGGGAGATTGCGGTGCAGGTCCGTCTTAGCAATCTTGTTGCAGTCTCAGCTAGCAGCAGCCGAGAAGCAACTGACTGATTAATGCTCTAATTTCGCGGCAGAGACCATTAATCCCTCAACACCACTATCTGTTCTGAGCTTTATGCATAGCGCCAGCCTCCCATTCTTTATGGCCGCCCCGCCCTGGCCCGAGCGGCCGAGACCTGCATCGCACACTGGTGCACGCCCTCAAGCTGCGGCCCATCGGAAGACCTCCATGGTGCTCTGGTCCTCGGAGCCTTCGCCCGTTTGCCGCTTTTGCAGAAGGCTTTGGCGCGCTCTCCTAAGGTATAGCCCTGGGCGGGAAGATGAGATGGCTCTGTGGACCTGCCATGAAAAGAATCTGCAGTCAAGGAGGCTCAGGACCCAGGAGCAACGGCCGCATATGAAAAGGCTAAACCTCTGCAAGCAGAGGTGCCGGTTCATGGCGGCGGTCAGCATAAGCATAGGTGCCACCAGGATATGCCAGGCCCCATCCTGGAGGGCGAAGCAAGGATGCAGTTCGAGGCCCATAAAGTAGGCTGAGCCCCGCTCAGGGCATAAGCTTGAGAAATTCACGGAAAGAATATGATCGGGGCAGTTCTGGTGGATACGGCCCTGGTAATGCTGCATCATTGCATAGCATTTAAATGGCATTTAGATAGCACTTAAATTATATACATTTAAATAACATTTAGAATACTTATCAAGCTAGAAATATTGCCAGGTTATGGATAAACCTGTAGCATCGAGCCGAAACAAGAACGCATGCAATTGGGGGGAAGATAAGCCGTTAGGGCGGAATGGAGTGCTAACTTGAATCTAACGACTTTCACCCGCAGTATATAGTCATTGGCTTTGATATATATTTTTCGCCCGGAAAGCGGCGAAAAAGAGCGGGCTTACATAGCGATGGGAAAGTATATAATGAATCGTGATTATGTATAGAAAGGCATTGCTCATGTGCTTATCAGAAAACCAAAAGGCAAAAACCCCTCTGGTTGCCTCTTACGCAAATTGGCACATAAGCAGTGAAGCGCATAGCTGAGGTGTTAAACCATGAAAAGAGCAACTTTATCTGTATTGCTGATCTCAACCATTTTAATGGTTGGTGTCTGTCTGGCAGGATCGAATTCGATGGATGCCTCAAAAGAAGAATCATCTGCGGCTGATATTGTAGATACGGCAGTGGCAGCCGGAAATTTCCAGACACTGGTCAGTGCTGTGGAAGCAGCGGGATTGGTAGATACATTGAAAGGTGAAGGCCCATTTACCGTCTTTGCACCGACCGATGAAGCCTTTGCCAAGATACCGCAAGAGCAGCTTGAGTCTCTTCTGGAAAACAAGACTCAACTGACAGCCGTCCTAACTTACCATGTCATTGCCGGAAAGGTTATGTCAACTGATCTGACAGATGATATGGCTGTGGCAACTGTCCAGGGAGATAATGTTACAATCAATCTCGATGAGGACGGCGTCATGGTGAATGATGCCAAAGTGGTGCAGGCAGATATCGAGTGCATCAACGGTGTAGTGCACGCAATTGATACCGTATTAATGCCTTGATGCACCGCAAATCTCGAGGTTGAACCTCTCTTTTTTGCTTTTTCTCAATAGCGGAAGCAGCTTAAACAGCTATCCTCCGCCAGTAGGCAGCTATGGCCCGCAGATTTCAATAATTAGCCCGGACTATATTCTGGTTAATGGACGAAGTCGTTTTAGTCTTTCCTCACCAGCTGTATGACCATCATCCCGCCCTCAGCAAGGAGAGAAGCATCTTTATTGTCGAGGATCAGCTGTTTTTTCATGGCATAAAAAGACAAATCAAATTTCATAAGCAGAAGATGATGCTGCACAGAGCGACATTGCAGGCCTATAGAGACCGGCTGTCTGGAAGAGGATATAATGCTCGATACATCGCATTCCACCAGGAGCTTCTCAGATATTTAGATGAGAAAGATGTCTCCAGGATCTACATCGCAGATCCAGTGGACTGCATCCTGGAGAGACGGATATCAAATATTGCCAATAAGCTGGGGGCGGAGTTGAAGATCTTGGAGTCTCCCGGCTTTCTGAACTCGAATCAGGGGATAAGAGATTTTTTTAAAGGCTACAAGCATCTCTCCCAGACCAGATTTTACATCGCATCTCGTAAGAGCCTCAATATTCTCATGGAAGAAGACGGCAGGCCGGTTGGAGGAAAGTGGAGCCTGGATGCTCTGAATCGAAAGAGACTTCCGCGTAATATTCATCTGTCTGACAGGCAGGAGACAGTAGAGAGCAAATACATATCTGAAGCCAGAGAATATGTAGAGCTCAATTTCCCGGATCATCCGGGAAAGGCAGAGAATTTCCTTTATCCGATATCACATGAAGAGGCTGCCGCATGGCTCGAGCATTTCCTGAACAATGGGCTCGCCAATTTTGGAAGCTATCAGGATGCCATCTCCAGGGACAATTCAGTTCTCTTTCACTCTCAGATCTCCCCTTTGCTGAACATCGGGCTGCTCACTCCACATCAGGTGGTCCATGAGACGGTGCGCTACTGCAAGGATCATGACACACCCCTCAACTCCCTGGAGGGCTTTCTGCGCCAGATCATCGGGTGGAGAGAATTCATGCGTGCCGTTTATGTTCTGCAGGGAGACCAGCAGCACAGGCAGAATTTTTGGGGGCACCACCGGCCAATGCCGGCATCATTTTATGGGGCATCTACAGGAATCGAGCCGATAGACAGATCGATTCAAAGGCTGCAAGAGACTGCCTACTTAAACCATATCGAGAGGCTCATGGTCCTGGGAAATTTCCTGCTTCTCTGCGAGATCGACCCCCAGGAGGTTTATCGATGGTTTATGGAGATGTTCATAGATGCCTATGATTGGGTCATGGTGCCAAATGTCTTCGGCATGAGCCAATATGCGGATGGCGGCCTGATCACCACCAAGCCCTATGTAAGCTCTTCAAGCTATATCCTGCGCATGAGTGACTACAAAAAAGGCCACTGGTGCAGGATATGGGATGGCCTCTACTGGCGGTTCATCTTTAAACACCGTGAGACTCTGACCAAAAATCCGCGCATGAGACTGACGGTGGCCAATCTCGACCGCATGGATGAGAGATTGCGGCGCGAGCATCTGGCGGTGGCGGAGGAGTTCCTGCAAAAGCTATCTTGAGAGAGAAGAGAGGAGAGAAGGAAGAGAGGGGAAAGAAGGAGAGAAGGGAAGAATCAATTTGGGCAGCCAAGCCCACCAATGACCTGGTGTGCAACATAGGCAGTTGCTGCCTTTTAGCTGGATAGCAGATCCTTTGCCCTCTGCCTCCGCTCCTCCGCTCAAAAGCTATAAATCTTGACAAAGGATGTATTCTGCTGTCTGATTCAGGGGAAGGCGTGGTATTTTATGAGACTGTCATGGCCGGTTATGGCTGGGCTGATAATCTTTTTGCTCTTGATCGTATGGACGCTTTATGGGGTGCTTGTTTCCATGTCGGTATCTCAAGCAGATTATGATGTATTGGATACACTGGAAAATGGGGTTGAGATCAGGGGTTATCCTGAGGAGATCTGGGCTACCACAGTTGCCGATGACCAGAACAGTGCTTTCAGCCCCCTGTTCAGGTACATATCCGGAGACAACGAGAAGAGCGAAAAGATAGAGATGACGGCTCCAGTGGTGACAACAGCACCGCAGCCTGCTGGAAATGACTCGGCCAAGGGGGAGAAGATCGAGATGACAGCGCCGGTGGTGACCATGGATACAGATGAGGGGATGTTCATGGCCTTTATAATGCCGGAGCGGTTCGATATGCAGAGCATTCCAAAGCCCTCATCAAGCCTGGTCAAGATACAACAGATTGAGCCGAGAAAGCTGGCAGTGATCAGATTTTCCGGCTATATGAGCCAGGGAAGTTATGATAAGAATCTAAAGCAGCTTAAAGAGGCGCTGGAAGATGAGGGGATATCCACAGTGGGAGAGCCGCAGTTGATGCAGTATAATGATCCCTGGACTCCGCCCTTTTCTCGCAGAAATGAGATTGCATTGCAGGTGATTGACGACAGACTGGCCGGAGCATAAAAGGCAAAAGCGCATTTTGCCCGGGCAGATTAGAGAGGAATGAAGGTTATGGAATGGAGCCGGCCCGGTTTGAGTCTATCGGGCAAAGATTTTAGCTGGTTTAAGGTCTTATGGTTGTAGAGGTGTTCTCATGAGTGGAGCTGACCAGTTTTTGTGCTTTGTAAAGGACGGGGAGATTAAGATTCTGCTTCCGGAGTCGGAGGCAGGAAATGTGGTGAGGCTGACGGAGATGCCTATGCAGGCGGCAGTTGCACCTGAAGTTCAGGAGATCTCGGTTAAGAAGCATGAAGGAAAGGCGATTATGGTAGAGGGCCGCTCAAGCGGTGGCTGGATTTATTCGGCAGAGCTGGTCGACACAGCGGGGCCGATCTTGAGCGCATTGGTGCAAAAGGTATTCAGCCGATAGGCCTTGACAAACCTGAACCGGCCCAGGTCGGCTTTTCATTTTATCCCGCCCAGCGTTCTTTCTATGACCGCCCCGGCTTTCTCGGTCAGGATTATGCGCTGGGCCTTGTGCCTTCCACTCTTGGCTATGACCCGGGGATCGCTGACCTTGCGGGCCTCTGCCCTGATTCTATAGCCGTGCAGGGCGTCTCCTGCCTCGTAGCACTCGGTCATAGCAGCTCCAGGCGGCCCTCTATTTTCAGCTCTTCTGTGATCTGGCAGACCAGTTCATAGTCAAGCTCCAGGTCTTCCTCAACCTCGGAGGGGTAAGCCTCGCCTCTTTCCTGGAAGTAGCCCATGACCTCCTTTTTGGCGGTATCATAATCGAGATCACGATATTTTATGGTCTTGATAGCCGACAGCTTATCCAGGATGGCGTCCCGGGCAAAATCGGAGGTGTTCAGATAGACGCCAGCGGCTACCAATTGCCTGATCTGCTCCAGTTCCACGGCGGAGACCTTCGAGCCCACAACGGCCCCTTCGGATCGTCTTGGCTTCCAGCATATGTTTTTTAAAAATCAAACTGTGCGCGAGGGTTCACGTCATCCCCAACCTAAAGGATGGAGAATTCGTGACCCTCCGCACTCCCTATGTAGTAAAATAACTATCGGCATATTCGGTCATCATCTCCAGAAATGGATCGGTTTAGGGCGAATACAATAGCATGAAAAGTGACATTAGAATGAAACCAGGACAGGAATTACACGGAACCATCTCACGCAGGATCACGGGGGATAATTCTATCTATTTGAAAGCAGGACCGTAGTGGGAGTTGAGGCGATAAATGGATCCAAATCTAGCATATCATGTAGCCTTAAATTCGACTAACGAAAGCCTTATTCCAATTGCCTTAAATTTTACTCCTCTAGTAAATGTTACCGTGATCCAGCCAACCCAGTCTATCGGTCAAATTTTGCTGCAAAGCGGTGGGACATTTTTGGCTGGAGTCATTGCATTGATATCGTTCATGTGGCTGAATCTAAGAGGCCCAAAGGTGATTTGCAGCCCGATCAGAGATATTGCTTTTTATTGCGCATCTGGTAGCTCTGGTATAATACCAAAATTCATTTTAAGTAATGTCGGTGGATCTAGTGTTGTTATTGAATTCATTGCAATAGAATTGCTCCGCATTTCTCCCAATGAAGAGAAATATAGGTTTATTGCCGGATATGACGGATCGATTCAAAACCTAGCGGAAAAGAATACTCGTGAGGGTAAGCATGGGGAATTTACTAACCTAGATAATCCTGTTTCTCCGTTCATAATAGAAAAAGGAGATGCAATAGTAAAAGAAATAACATTCATGCATGCACCACAATTTGATTATATAAAAGGTGAATATATTTTAAAATTGCTCCTCATGCAGCAAAGCTATAGAGGATTTTGGACGAGGATTCTAGTACGGGGCGAGAAAAAAGAGAAAGCAGTTTTAGAGCAAAAAGTACACATGGACGTTGGTTTGTCATATAAGGGGGATGGTATGATGCAATTTAAGAAAACTCAGGTGCTTGATCCGAAGACGGATGAGTTATCACTTTAGTATTATTCTTTGTTTTTATGGTAAGCTTGTCGATGATGGAACAAGACGAACAACCTCTTGTCGTCGTTCTCGACAACGATATGCTTTGCTTATAATCATTTCCTCATATCATTATGCAATCTTTCTTCGATTAAAATCCTTGTTAGTATTATAATCAGTTGTCGCAGCCACTGCCACTATTAAGGCAGCGTGATCAATAGCTGCAAGAGAGAAAAAGGAGAAATTTTTCAAGACTCGATCCTCTACTCCACCGTCACCCTCTGCGCATTCACCACCACCAGCTTGGGCAGGCGCACCTCCAGTATGCCGTCCCTGAAGCTGGCCTTGACCTGCTCCGGCTTGATCTCCATGGGAAGCTTGATCTCCCGGTGGCGGGGCAGTGTGCCCATCTCCCGGCGCAGGTACTTTCCTTCCCGCGGCACAATTCTGGCATCCACAGTGAGGCTGTCCTCGGTGGCCCGCAGATCGATATTCTCCTTGCTCGCTCCCGCCAGAGCCACCAGGGCGATCAGCTCCGCCTCGGTGTCGATGAGGTCCACGGGAACCAGGTCGAAGCTTTTGGTCTCGGAGATCTCGCTGGTCACATCGCCCAGGATCTTCTTGGCCGCTTGGCTGGCCTGGCTGGACATCCTGGCCGCCTCCACTGCCGCTTTGCCGATCATCCGCTCCAGATCGCTGCTGCCTGATAAATCTGATCTCATGCGTCTAGTGTAGGGGCTCATTCTGATAAAACCTTTTGCTTTTCCTTGGTCAGCGGCCTGCCCAGAAAACGGCCGTAGCCCGCCGCAGCCTGGAGGTCGCCGTCCCAGACCACCCGACCACGCAGTATGGTCATCCGGGGGAATATGGCCTGCTTTCCCTGGTAGGGCGTCCACTCCGCCCGGCTGTGCAGCCTGTCGGCGTTTATTTCAGTGACCGCCTTGGAGTCGACTATAACCAGATCGGCATCCATTCCCCTCTCGATCGCCCCTTTTCTAGCCAGGCCGAAGATCTTTGCCGGACGGGCGGAGAGGGCATCCACCAGCCTCTCCAGGCTGATGTGGTTCTTTTTCACCGCCATGAGCATCAAAGGCAGCATGGTCTCCACGCCCGGAACGCCGGGCGGAGCCTCCCAGATATCCTCCCTCTTCTCCTCCGGCAGATGGGGAGCATGATCCGAGGCCAGAATGTCTATCGCCCCGCTGCGCAGGGCCTGCCAGAGGGCGTCGTTATCCGCCTTTCTCCGGAGCGGCGGGTTCATCTTGAGAAAGCTGCCCTGCTTCGGATAGTCCTTCTCGTTAAGCAGCAGGTGATGGGGAGCCACCTCCGCGCTCACGGTCCGCCCCGCCCTCCTGCCTGCCTCCACTGCTGCCAGCCCCTGGGCCGAGCTGAGGTGGCAGATATGCAGGCGCTCTGAGATGCCGCAGGCCTTCTCTATGGCCAGCGCTTCGGCGCTGGCTGGCCTGGATAGAGAGTAGACCTCGGGATCATGTCGGCCCGAGAGCTCCTCAGCCTTCTCTTTGATGATCGCCCCATCCTCGGCATGCAGGCAGGCCAGCATCCCTGCCTCCTTCACCCTGCTGAGGACAGCGGCCAGTTCTGCGTCGCTGTGCTCATAGGAGAATATCTCCCCTATGGCCTGGGCCCCCGCCCCTTTCAGCTCATCGATCTTTCCAGGGCCGCCATTGAGGGCGAAGTCTATAGAGGAGCGGTGCCGGGCTATTTCCAGCTTCTCCTCAAAGGATCGGGCGTCCACAGTGCGAGGCACGGTGTTAGGCTGGTCTATGACCGCCGTCACCCCTCCCGCCGCCGCCGAGGCCGAGCCGCTGGCCCAGTCCTCCTTGTAATTGGGCCCTGGATCCCGAAAGTGCACATGAACGTCTATGGCTCCGGGCAGAACCAGCATTCCCCGGGCATCGATGCTCTCCTCCGCCCGGTGGGCTCCGCCCAAAGCGGCAATCCGGCCATCCTTGATCCAGACCTCCGTGCTCATCTGGCCCTTGGCGGTGAAGACCCGGCCGTTCTTTACCACCAGATCAAAGTTTATATCCGAACCTCCTAAGCAGCTTGCGCCTTTCTGCCACATCAGTGGCGCTCTCCGCGCCCTTGGGGGAAAAGCCGTNNTCAAAGTTTATATCCAAACCTCCTCAAGAGGCGGCGCCTTTCTGTCACGTCTGTGGCGCTCTCTGCGCCCTTGGGAGAGAAGCCGTCTATGACCCCCATGATGCCCCGTCCCAGATCTGTCTCGGCTATAACAACCTGCAGGGGATTGGCCGTGGCGCAGAATATATTGCAGACCTCGGGCACGGCCTTGAGGCTGTTCAAAATATTTATAGGGAAGGCTCCTTTCATCAGCAAGACAAAGGTATGCCCGCAGGCCAAGGCCAGAGAACTCTCCCTGGCCGCCTGGATCAGGGCCTCATCGTTTCCCTCCGTTCTGACCAGGCAGTCGCCGCTGGCCTCGGAAAAGGCCACTGCGAATTTCGCCCCGGGAACGCCTCCGGCCATGACCTCATAGATGTCCTCCGCCGTCTTGATGAAATGGCTCTGCCCCAAAACCAGGTTGGCTCCCTCAGGAATCTTCATGTCAACTATCTTCAGCTCCATCTCTAAATCCTCGTTCCAGGGATAAGGCGGCTGCAGACTTATAGTTTAGGGAAAGAAAAAATCGGGATTATGGCGGGAGGGGCCATGAAAAGGGGCCCTCTCCAATGCAGGCAAAGGCGCTTTACTTATGCCGGAGCCCCTTCTTCGGTCCCAGGGATTGGCTGGCCATCTTCTTGGTCTTTCTGGTGATGATAAGCGAGGTTAAATAGTAAACCACTATGAAGAGTATGGATGAGTAAAGGGCCATGGCTATGGATTCTACAATATTCAGCTTCAGCAGGAAATAAGAATAGGGAATATAAACCAGCAGCACAATCACCCCGGCAATGGCCGCCTGCTGCATCAGGGTGTACTGCCGGAAGCGTATTATGAGCTCGGCATAGCTGATATTGGGAAAATTCACCATGGGTCCTCCTTTTCGTCCTGCTTCAGCATCCCCTTCCTGCTCATATAAAGCCTTGTCCACCAGAGGTTGGACAGAGGAGCCAGTACCAGCAAGCTGATCATTCCGGTTATTGCTGACAGCGGCTGCCCCTGGCCTGGCTGGCCGCTGGAAATTGCCCCGCTCACCATCTGCAAGCCCAGGGAGAGAGCTAGCACCACCAGCCACAACACACCCACATCGAACTTGTTGTAGCGGAAGAAATCTATGGATGCCCGGAGAGCCCGCAGGGGAGGAAGGTCCTCCAGCACCAGGGCATAGGGCATGGTGGACAGGATTATGGTCAGAGCCAAGGCATAGAATATGGCTATGAGAGCCAGTGCCACCGCCAGAAGTCCCAGTTTTTCCAGCCCTGATCCCAAAAGGGGAAGCAACAGGAGTATGCCCATCAGGATTATGAAAGTCATGAGCAGCTCGGCCAAAAACATGCCCAGAAAGTGCCGCCTTCCGGCAGACCACATGGCAGAGGTGCTTGACCTTCCCTTCTCCAGGGCCTGCCTGGCCATGCCTATGGCCCCTGCGGCAAAGAAGGCATCCACCAGGGCGATCAGGACGAAGACGGCCAGAATGGCCGAGGCCATTTGCAGGATATCGCTGCTCTGCAGGCTGGCCAGATGCTCCTCCATCTGATCCCAGAATACCTGCATCTCCTCCAGATCCTCCACATACTGCATCTCCTGCAGAGCGGTCTCATTGAGGCCCTCCAGGGGCAAGAGGCCGGAGAATATAACAGCCATCAGACCGGCAAAAAGAGCCATCAGGGAGAAGAAGAATCCCAGCAGATGGGGCAGGCAGAGGTTGAGGTTGTCCCGCCAGAGGGAAAAGCCCCTGCCCAGTAGTTCGTTGATGCTCTCCATTCTCTACTCCTCCAGCCCCTTCCAGATGGCATCACCAACGTGATGCAGGGACTTGACCGCCTTTCCCTCTCCTTTCATCTCCGTTCCTGCCACCAGGGCCCGGCCTATGGCCAGGGGCTTATTATGCCTCTCTTCCACAATCACCACCAGGTCCCCCACAGCTATCTCCGGATCGGCGGAGACTATCCCCGGCTTCATGATATCCGCTCCATTGACCACAAAGCGCACTGCACCGGAGTCCACCACCACCAGTCTCTTATAAGGCATCATCTCAATGGCCCCCAGCACGGTAAAGAAGGGCTGATCCTCCACAATCATGAGCAATGGCCGCCCCTCGATGAAGATGAGATCGACTCCTTCATCGCTTACGGCCATCTCCAAGGATGATTGGCGCAGAGAAGAGGGATCTTCCAGGAAGGGCTCTATCTTGGCTATGATCTTCCTGGCATCGCTCCCCTTGAGGTGGTGCCTGGATTTTATCTTCATGGGCTAAGGAATATCCCGATAGGTTTAAATATGCAACGAGCACGTCTTGGAACCGAAGCCTTTTGCGGTTATCAATGCTGNNTCTGAATGAATCACTGAATGGGCCTGTAATCGTCAAGCTGAAGGACGGGAGGGTCTTTCGGGGAGAGCTGCAAGGCTATGATATCCACATGAACCTGGTGCTGGAAAAGACGGAAGAGGTAGCAGAAGGGGCGGTGGCACGCAATATCGGAACTGTGATCGTGCGTGGAGACAATGTCGTATATATTTCACCCTGAGGTGTTTTAGATGAGCAAAGGTACTCCTTCTATGGGCAGGCGCCACAAGAGTTCTCACATCAGGTGCAGACGCTGTGGCAGCATATCGTTTAATTTCAAGAGAAAGGTT
>DAWB01000220.1 GCA_002505805.1 Methanosaeta sp. UBA80
GTCTCGGCGTTGACCAGCCTCTGGCCGCTCTCGCCTACGCCTATATGCACCACGACCTTGTCCACACGGGGAACGAGATTGGCATTCATCTGACAGCCCCCAGCTTGATCACGGGCTCATCCTTGCCGATCATGTAAACATAATCCTCGATGGTCTCGAACTCTTTGTCCCCGGAGATGATGACCCGATTGGGCTGGGAGCTCTTCACGGTTATGATCTCCTTGATCTTCCCCGTCTGGCCGNNTGCTTTCCGCCCACGACCATGGCCAGGTTTCCTACCTCAAAGCCGATCTGATCTTCTATCTGCTTGTCCGGTATGGAGAGCACCAGCGAGTCCCCCACCTTATAGTCACCCTCAGCCAGCTTGTTGGAGCCGTCGGAGAGGTTGAGCTGCTGCTTCTTGCCCTTGAGCATGGTCTTGTTCTCGATCCTGGCCAGTTTTCGAACTGCTCCCGGCTCGAGAAGGCTGAGATAGAACATGCCCTTCTCGTCTTTGAGCATGCGGTATTGATGATCCAAAGACGGCACGGATATGACATCGAATATGCCCACCGGCAGCTTGTAGTCCTTCTGGGCCTTGCCATCCACCAGGACATTGCCCTCGTAGAGAATCCTCTTGGCCTCGCGGGCGTTGTCCACCAGCTTGAGCATATCCCGTACTATCATCAATAAGGGCATGCTCTCGGCAGAGGAATGAGGTCCAGGGCTGGGCTTGGCCACCCAGGCATGGCTCTTTCTGGAGATGGGCCAGCTTACGGGAATGGTTATCCTCTTCTGATGTCTGCTCATTCTGATCGCCTCGCGAATATCTTCTCTCGCTCTGTATCCTCCATGTCCAGCTTGACTATCATGACATTGGAGGGATGAATGGTCCTGGGCACCTCGGTTCCATCGGATCGGTAGTTGCTTACGCCGGCTACCTTGATGGTGCATCTCTTGATATCCACGTCCTCGACCTCGCCTTCCGTACCGGCGTGGTCGCCTCTCATGACCTTCACCGTATCGCCCTTTCGCACCTGAGCATTGCGCTTCTTCAGCTCCTCTCGGAGAGCCTTGCTTAAAGGCGCGTGCATGTACTTCTGACGCTTATGCAAGGGCGACGTGTACCTTTCCTTTCGTTGCTTTCTTGGCTGTTTGGAAATCATAAAATCATCACACAATTATGGACGCCGCAGAAGCTACCTTGGAGAACCTCTCCGCTACCTCGCGTGCCACCGGTCCCTTGACCTCCGAGCCCTTGGGAACGCCCTCGTCATCCACGATGACAGCAGCATTGTCCTCGAACTTAACCCGGAGACCGTCGGGCCTGCGGAACTCCTTTCTCTGGCGGATGATGACTGCCTTGAAGATCTGCTTTCTCATATCCGGAGTTCCCTTTTTCACTGATACTATGACCACGTCCCCAATTCCAGCGCAGGGCTGTCTATTTTTCACGCCTCGGTAATTCTTGACCGAGATTACGTGTAGCGTCCGCGCACCTGTANNCCTTGGGATCTTGGCCTTCTGTCCCTTCATTTCAGGACCTCCACCACAACATATGATTTGGTCCGGGAAAGGGGCCGACACTCCGCTATTTTGACACTATCTCCCGCCTTGGCTTGGATGCAGGGGGGATTGTGCGCATGGATTTTGGACTGTCTCTTCTCGAATCGTTCGTACTTCGTTGCCTTCTTCTCGAATTTGCGCATGACTACCACAGTATTATCCATCCTGTCGCTGACCACGGTACAGCTGAAGACCTGGCCGCGCACGGATAGAGTGCCGTGGAAGGGACACTTTGGATCGCTGCACTCCTTCTCCGGGGCCGCAACATCCAGTCCGATATCCCTCATAACTTCCACCTCGTCTTTTGCATTCTCTTGCTTATTCTGTTCTCGGGCTGCGAGATCAAGACCGAACCTGAGATCCTCACCTTCTGCCCGCCGGGCAGGGTGAAGACCAGGCTCGTATTCTTTTTGGCAAGGCGCACCACCTTGGCTTTTGTCTCCAAAAGAAAGGTATTCCTGGTCTCGTCTATAACCTGACCTGTGAGCCCGGCCTGGCAGGGATTGCTGCTCTGCCCCACAGTCAAGTGTAGGCCGATCAGCTCATGCCGGGCCAGGTTGTCAGGTCTCAGGCTCACTTTGATCTTCTCTCCGTCTGGACGGTCTTGATCCTGGCTATCGTCCTGCGCAGGTCTCTGATCCTTCCAGGCTTCTCCGGAGCGCCTCCGGCAGTGACGATGCCTCTCTCGCGGATGAGCTCGCTTTCGAGCTTTCGCAGCTCCTCTGCAATCTCCTCCTGGTTCATGTTTCGGATCTCGTCAATCTTGAAGATAGCCATAAAGCTCACTCTTCCCCGGCGGTCTGTTCGATATCCGCCTTCTCTTCAGGCAGAGGTGCCTCATCGGCCTCGACCTCGGCTGCAGCCACCGGCTCGTTCATGGGAACGGGTGCAGGCTCGGATGAAGGCTCTGACTCCAGCAGCTGATCGAGATCGCTCTTTTTCTCAGGAGCCGGCTGTTCTGCCTGCTCAGGCGCTGGCTTTGGCGCCGGTGCCTTCTCCGGCTTCTTCTCCTCCGCCGGCGCTGGTGCCGGAACAGCAGGCTGCTCCATCCGGAAGTCATCAGGAAGCCTGACGTCAGGCGGTATGATCCTGACCTGGCAGCCGATAACTCCCAGCTTCTTGACTGCCACGGAGTAGCCTCTGTCCACCAGATCCACGGCCGGCTTGCCGGAGTGCTTGATATAACCGGAGATGAACTTCTCCGTGCGGGATCGCGGTCCGGTCAGCTTGCCGGAGATGACTATCTCGCAGCCTAAAGCCCCGGCGTCCATCACCCTTCTCATCATGGACTGGCCCGCCTTCCGGAAGTACCAGCCCCTCTCCAGAGAGGAGGCGAGGCGATTGGCCACTACCCGGCCATTGAGGTCGCCCCGGCCCACATCCTGGACATCGATCTGGGGATTGTCCAGATGGAACCGGCGATCCAAGTCGCGGGTGATCTTGCGGATCAGCTTTCCGCCCTTGCCTATAACCATACCCGGCTTCTCAGCATAAACTGTGATCTGGGTGCCCATGGGAGTGCGGTTCATGACCATGCCCCCGTAGCCTGCCCTCTCCAGCTCCTCGGCCAGATACTCATTGACCAGAGCTTTGGTTATGCCCTCGGCCACGAACTTCTTCTCGACGGACATCAGCTCTTCACCTCGGTCAGGACCATCTCAATTGAGACCGTCTCAGTGTTCTTGGGTGTGGCTCTTCCCATGGCCCGGGGCATCCATCCCTGAATGGTTCTGCCCTTTTTGGTGCCGGCATGGAAGATGCGGAGCCGATCCGATTCCATTCCCTTGTATTCGGCATTGGCCACGGCGTTCTTGAGAACGGTCAAGACCTCTTTTGCCGCCTTCTGCGGATATCTGCCCGCATCCCATCCCAACAGGTTATGCCTGTGGGCCACATTCCTGTTGTAGCGCTTGAAGGGAACCGCCCTCTTCAAGGCAATCACATCTTCCAGGTAGGTGAGGGCGGCCTGTGCCCTCATGCCCCTTAGCGTTCTGCAGATCTCCCGGGCGTGCTTTGGTGAGATGTGAAGCTCCNNGCGTCCTGCAGGCGTAAGCGAATAATCTAATCTGCCCAAATCAACACACCTCACTTCAGCGGCACATATTTGCTCGATCTGGTAGCGCCGACGCCTGCAGCTCCATGTTGGACGCGGCCTCTGGTCAGCGCGAACTCGCCGAAGTAGTGCCCTATCATCTCGGGCATGACCTCTACC
>DAWB01000066.1:0-174 GCA_002505805.1 Methanosaeta sp. UBA80
TTCTGCGCCCCGCCCACCATCTTCCGCTTCATGATCAAGAGCGATATGTCCCGGTACGACTTCTCCCAGGTCAAATACCTGGTCACGGCAGGAGAGCCTCTCAATCCCTCCGTGTACGAGAGCCTGCTCCAGGCCACTGGTCTGCGGCTGATGGAGGGATTCGGCCAGACCGAG
>DAWB01000066.1:196-8428 GCA_002505805.1 Methanosaeta sp. UBA80
AGCCCGCCCCGGGCTTCGACATCGTCTTGGTGGACAAAAACGACAAGATCTGCGAGGTGGGAGAAGAGGGCGAGGTGGTGATCCGGACGGACAAGGGCAAGCCCGTCGGACTTTTCACCGATTACCACTCCGATCCGGATAAGACCAGGAATACCTGGCATGACGACTACTATCATACTGGAGACACCGCCTGGCGGGATGAGGATGGATACTTCTGGTTCGTGGGAAGAACAGACGACATGATCAAGAGCTCCGGATACCGGGTAGGGCCCTTTGAGGTGGAGTCGGCCCTGATGACCCATCCGGCGGTGATGGAGGTGGCCATCACCGGAGTTCCCGATGCCATCCGGGGACAGGTGGTCAAGGCCACTGTGGTCTTGACGCCGGGGCAAACCCCCTCCGAGGAGCTGAAGAAGGAGCTGCAGGACCACGTCAAGAAGGTCACTGCCCCTTACAAGTACCCCAGGATCATCGAGTTCGTGCCCGAGCTGCCCAAGACCATCAGCGGCAANNGGACAAGCCCTATCCGGTGATCAACACCCTGGAGTGCAAGGCCTGTGAGAGGTGCATTGAGGCCTGCCCGGCCAATGTGCTGAAGATGGGGCAGGAGATCAACTCCCGGGGTTATCGCTATGTGGAATACACCGGCGACGGCTGCATAGGCTGCGGGGCCTGCTATTACACCTGTCCCGAGCCACTGGCCATTGAGGTGCATATCCCCCAGAAGGATAAGGAAGAGGGGAACTAGAGATGGCCTCTCAACTTTTAGACGGAAACAGCGCCGTGATCGTGGGAGCGCTATATGCCGGATGCGACTGCTTCTTCGGCTATNNAAGTTCGTCCAGGCGGAGTCGGAGGAGGCGGCTATCAATATGGTATACGGTGCGGCCACGACCGGCCACCGGGTTTTGGCCGCCTCATCCGGCCCGGGCATGAGCCTCAAGCAGGAGGGGATAAGCTATATCGCCGGGGCTGAGCTGCCCTGCGTGGTCGTGGATATCTGCCGTGCCGGGCCCGGTTTGGGCAATATCGGCCCGGAGCAGTCGGACTACAATCAGGCCTGCAAGGGAGGCGGCCACGGATGCTATCGCAATATAGTCCTAGCTCCTTCAAGCGTTCAGGAGATGTGCGATCTGACAGGCAAGGGCTTTGATCTGGCCTTCAAGTATCGCAATCCGGTTATCATACTGGCCGATGGAGTTTTAGGTCATATGGTCGAGCCGCTAAAGTTCCCGGAGGAGGCGCTTGCACCGGCCATAGACACATCCTGGGCGGTGGCCGGAAAAGCGGAGACCAGGGGCAATCTGATCACATCCATCCAGCTCAACTTCGATGAGCTGGAGCAGCACAACCTCAAGCTCCAGGCCAAATACGATAGGATCCGGGAGAATGAGACTGAGTATGAGGGCTACCGGCTTGATGATGCCGATGTGATCCTGGTCTCCTACGGCATCAGCAGCAGAATAGCCCGGTCGGCGGTGGATGCAGCCAGAAAGGAGGGAATCAAGGCCGGGCTCTTCCGGCCCATCAGCCTCTGGCCCTTCCCGGACAGAGAGCTGCGCTCCTATGCCGAAAGAGGGGCAAAACTCATCTCCGTGGAGATGAGCGACGGCCAGATGAGAGAGGACATCCGCCTGGCCAGCGGCTGCCGCACTGTGGAGCTGGTCTGCCGCTATGGAGGACGTTTGATTGAGCTTGACTCGGTTATGAAAAAGATCAGGGAGGTGGCTTAGAGATGGCAGCTAGAGAGAGGGTACTGGGCGGGCATCCGGGACTGTATGCCGAGTTTCCCCGGAAAGGAGGAGCAGCGCCCACGGCCACCCACTATTGCCCAGGCTGCGGACACGGCATTTTGCACAAGCTAATCGGGGAGGCTATGGCCGATCTGGGAATACAGGACCGCTGTGTGGTCATCAGCCCGGTGGGCTGCGCCGTTTTCGCCTACTACTATCTGGACTGCGGCCATGTTCAGGCCGCCCACGGTAGGGCACCGGCAATTGGGACAGGGATATCCAGGGCCGAGGACGATGCCATCGTCATCTCCTATCAGGGAGACGGGGACCTGGGCTCAATCGGCCTCAATGAGACCATTCAGGCTGCCAATAGGGGAGAGAAGATTGCGGTCTTTTTCATCAATAACAGCGTCTACGGCATGACCGGAGGGCAGATGGCACCGACTACCTTGGTGGGCGAGGTGACATCCACCACCCCCGCCGGCCGTGATCCCAAGGAGCAGGGCTATCCCCTGCACATCTCCGAGATCCTGGACACACTGAAGGCACCTGTCTATATCGAGCGGGTATCGCTTTCAGATATCGAGCACATCAGGAAGGCCCGCCGGGCGGTCAGAAAGGCCCTGGAGATTCAGAAGGACAAGAAAGGCTATGCCTTTGTGGAGCTGCTCTCTCCCTGCCCCACCATACTGCGGATGAATGTACAGGGGATCACCAAGTTCCTCAATGAGCAGATGGAAAAGGAGTATCCTCTCAAGAAGTTCAGAGACAGCTCCGCCGAGGCCCTGCCCATCATCAGACCGGAGAGCGACTACGGAAGGGAGTCCCTGGACAGGATCTTCGGCTGCCAGGGAGAGGTGTGCATTGAGCTCTTGAAGGATCCGGATTTTCCGGCCAAAGGGGTCAAGATCGCCGGATTCGGCGGTCAGGGGGTTTTAAGCATGGGATTGGCCCTGGCCCAGGCGGGCTTCGGCTGCGGCAGGTTCGTCTCCTACTATCCGGACTACGGGCCGGAGCAGAGGGGGGGTACATCCAATTGCTCGGTGACAATATCCGGCCAGCCCATCGGCTCGCCTGTGGTCGATCACCCCGATGTGCTGGTGGCCTTTAACCGGCCCTCTCTGGAGAAGTTCGCACCGACGGTGAAAAAGGGAGGGGTGATACTTTACGACTCCATGGCCGGGCAGTTCCAGGGGCCGGAGGGGGTCAAGGTCATGTCCGTCCCAGCCACGGAGATCGCCACGGAGCACGGGGCGATCCAGGCGGCCAATACGGCCATGTTCGGGGCGCTGATGCAGGCGGGCAATTTGGGCCTGCCAAAGGAGGCTTACGGAGACGCCTTCCGGGTGACATTCGCCAAGAAGCCCAAGCTGATCCCCAAGAACCTGGAGATCCTGGAGGCGGGAGCCGGGGCGGTCAGAGTGCTGGAGATGGCGGCGAGAAAGTAGGCCGCCTTTAATCTTTTTATTTATAATTAGAAATTAAATTATTATCTTTTAGGATCTCAAATTACAGGCGGACAAAGTAATTATGAGATAAAATTTATGGTAAAACAGAAATCAAAAAAGAGAAAGAGTCAATAAACACGAGGAAACTGAGCTACTGTAGGCGCTTTGAAGCACGTGCAGTCGAAGACGCCGGTTGCAGACTTGAATGCCTTCTTGTCCAATGGCTGCATGTCAGCAAAGCCGCTAATTATCGGGGCGATCTCGCCGCCGCTATCCAATCCCTGGGCCTGGAGCGGTGTCTCCATCGCTGATATATCCCCGGGATTCTTGCGAACTCCTGAGATCAGCTTGTCGTCATCAACAACATGGCCAAGAGGTGAAGATCCCCAATTCCACAGGCCGCTTCCGGATTCGATCCTGTTAAAAGCATCCCTACCGGACTGTCCACTGAGATCAGCAACTGCAGAGGAGAGAGGTACCATTGAAAGGACCAAAATGCATAGGGCTAAAAGTCTCATTCTATCATTCCTTCGAAGGAATTTAGGATGATGAAGAGGTAAATACTTTTGCTATTTATTCGTTGCAGTCAGGAGTCAGGAGCAATTATTTTTCTGGTCCGCCTCAATCGCCGGGCATGATCACGTCAGTTGCCGCCCTGTCGCCACTCAACATCGTCCGCCGGTTCAGCAGCACGATGATGACCGCAGCAACAGCGAAAACGAGGCTGTCCCAGGGCTGGGCGTCGGGCCAGGCCGGACCGTTCATCTGGAAGTGGTACAGTGCGGCAATGAGGAGGCTGCCCTGTGCGGCGTTGAACATGGCAGTCAGGATCACTGTGATCGCCAGGACTCCTACAAAGTACGGACCGAAGGACCAGGCGCTTTGAGGGCTTCCGCTGAGAAAGAATGCCGGCAGATGCCACAGGCCCCAGATCCCGCCCAGGATCAGGCTGGACCAGAGGGGAGTATAGCGGCGCTGCAGAAGGGGCAGAGCCAGGCCGCGCCAGCCCAGCTCCTCAATGGGCCCTATGACCAGCCCCGTGGCCAGGGCGGGCAGGACTCCGTACCAGGGGGAGAATGGGAAGGGATCGGTGATGGTGCCCTTGATTGCAGCGCCCAGATAGAAGGCGGCGGGTATGCCGAGCACCAGTAAGGCCCACCAGCAGAGGGGCATACGCCACAATGCAAAGCGGCGGAAGAATCGTTTGAGGCCGGCAGCACCGCAGCTTCGCCAGACCAGGAAGATGGCGGCTATGGCCGGCGAGTACACGGCCAGGATGAAAAGAGGATTGGTGTAGCCCATGGGGCCGAAGATGGCCTCGGTCTGGACAGGGAAGAAGATCAAGAGGGCAATGATCCCCCAGCCCAATGCGAAGGTGATGGCGAAGAACGGAACCAGGGCTCCGAAGTTCATGTCGTGCGGTGACGTTTCAGTTGTTGCCATGCGTTTCCTCGATCATTAAATTATAGCGCCCAATGCGATTGGCATTGCTGGAATCTGCTTTATGGGGTAATAAGGCTTGCCAAGCAGCCCTCAAATGCAGGCGCTGAACAGAGGCTCTTGCCGAAATTTATTTACCCACAAGAGGGAATAACAGGAAGGAATCCTCAGCTGGCATCCATTTTAGGAGGATTTGGAGGCGCAAATATGTTTTGGAAAATGAGTTCATTTCATGGCCTGAAAGCTTCATCGATCTTGACTGCCCTGGCGGTCCTGGCTCTTTCAGCTATGCTGTCAATTCCGGTGCAGGCTCATCCCCCGTCGGAGGTAATGCTCAGCTATGACCAGGACAACCAGACTCTCAATGTGGCCGTACTGCATAAGGTGTCCTCTCCCTCCGGCCACTATGTGGTGCAGGTTGATATCTTCAAGAATGGTGAGAAGATCTTGAGCAGCGACTACCGCAGCCAGCCCTCGACATCAGATCCCTTCACCTACTCCTATGCGGTGAATGCCACATCCGGAGATGTGCTGAAAGCCACCGCATTCTGCAGCATCGCCGGGAGCAGGAGTGGAGAGCTGACGGTTGGGGAGAATGACAGGCTGACAGTCAAGTCCGCCCCTGCTGCCTCTGACCTGCCCCTGGAGGATATCGTCCTGCCAAAAGGCTTTGCCATCCAGATCTTCGCCCAGGACCTCTCCTATCCCCGCTCGCTGGCTTTAGGCGACGAGGGCACCATATTCGTGGGCACCCGCCTGCCCTTCGACTTGATCGACTCCGGGGATAAGACCCCGGTCTATGCCATCCAGGATCTCAATGGGGATGGCCTTGCGGAGGAGAGCGAGATCAAGGTGGTGGACATGCTCCGAAATCCCAATGGAGTGGCCTTCCACGAGGGCTCGCTTTATGTGGCGGAGATAGACAGGATCCTGCGCTATGACAGGATCGAGGCCAATCTGGACAGCCCGCCGGAGGCGGTGGAGGTGGCCCGTCTGCCCTATTATATCCTGCACGGCTGGAGGTACATCGCTTTTGGGCCGGACGAGAAGCTCTACGTGGCGGTGGGGGCAGACTGCAATGTCTGTGAGCCAGTGGATGAGCTGAACGGCACAATCCTGCGCATGAATGCCGACGGCAGCGACAGGGAGGTCTATGCCAAGGGCGTCCGAAACTCCGTGGGCATGGACTGGAGCCCATCCGGGGAGCTATGGTTCACAGACAACGGCAGGGATATGCTGGGCAATGACATCCCATCCGATGAGCTGAACCACGCCCCGGTGGCGGGCCTGGACTTTGGATTCCCCACCTGCCATGAGAAGATGCCTCCCGCCTGGGCCCTGGGGCCGCACGTGGCCGCTCTGGGAATGAGGTTCTACCAGGGGGAGATGTTCCCGGCGGAGTACGACAGCCAGATCTTCATAGCGGAGCACGGCTCCTGGAACAGGGATGAGCCCATAGGCTACAGGCTGGCGGCGGTGAAGGTGGTGAATGATACAGCCATAGGCCATCAGATCTTCGCCTCGGGCTGGCTGCAGGAGGGCGAGGCCTGGGGCAGGCCGGTGGATGTGCAGCCGCTGCCGGACGGATCGCTGCTGGTGTCAGACGATCTGGCTGGGGTGATCTATCGGATCATGTATTCTGCTTGAGGGATTGGGGCCCTCAAGCTGCCTTTTTTCCCTGGATTGCGCCAGGATTAATTTTGGTTCATCAGTCTCGGCGAATTCATGGCCGGGCAGTTCCAGGGGCCGGAGGGGGTCAAGGTCATGTCCGTCCCGGCCACGGAGATCGCCACGGAGCACGGGGCCATCCAGGCGGCGATCCAGGCGGCCAACAAAGGCATATTTGGAGCGTTGATGCTGACGGAAAATCTGGATTGCCACGGTAGTCTTAAACTTTAACCGATAATACTTTATCCAAAATTAGCCATCAATAAGCCGGAGATGGATCGTGGCAAAAGATGTGAGAAGTTTCAAGGTATTCATTGCAGCACCTAGTGACGTGGATGAAGAATGTAGAATTGCTGAAGAAGTTATCCATGATATGAATATTACTTTGATCAAAAATAATTCAATTCATCTGGATTTACTCAGATGGAATACCCATTGTTATCCAGATATGGGATCCTATCCCCAAGAGGTCATTAATAATCAAATTGGGGATGATTATGATATCTTCATTGGTATAATGTGGAAAAATTTTGGAACGCCTACCCCTGTAGCAGGTTCAGGAACTGCTGAAGAGTTTCAGAGAGCGTATACAAAATACCAGCAAGATCCGTCTAGCGTCAAGATCATGTTTTATTTTAAAGATGCAGGAATATCTTCACTTAGTGAATTAGATCCAGATCAGTTGAGGCTGATTCAGCAATTCCGCACACAACTTGGTCATAAAGGTGGCTTATATCATGTATACAATGACCTTGATTCGTTTAAGCGGTATATCAGATTGCATCTAGACAATTTGGTTTCCGATTTGATTGAAAAAAAGTCAGAAAATATTACTGCGGTTGAAGCTCCAAAATCCACATCACTAAATTCGGTTGAAGCAAATAAGCGTAGCGATACGGATGAAGAGGGTTTCTTTGACCTTATAGTGACCGGTCAAGAGTGTTTCCAGGATTTAACAGATGTATCCAATCGCATATCTGAAATAACCACTGAATTAGGAAAAAAGATGACTGAAAGAACCAAGGAGATAGACGATGCTAAAACACCTTCTGGATATAATGCGAAAACAATGCATCGTATCTGTAACCGCGCAGCGGNNTATAAAAAAGGCATCGATTCATTTGGCAAAGCATATGGTACCTCTTTTAGGGGGATGAAAGTTCAAGAATCCGAACTAAATGATTCGCTAAACGGAATCGTGTATTTAAAAGGTTGTTTTAGCGATACATTGAATAAAATAAAATCATTTAGGAATGTTATTGATAATACTCCTTCCGCAACAAGAACACTTATTCGCTCAAGGAAGCAGAGTGTTTCAGTATTGGATGAATTTATTGGCGAATTTGAAGTAGCAATCAATTTAACTTCAGAAATTGAGAAAATAATTGCTAAAAGGATGAAAGAAAATAATAATGCTGTAAAAGATAATATTAACGGCCAAAATCAATCATAAAAAATTTCTCTAAACCAAGTGAAAATAATTTTCCTCAATCTGGATCATAGATTTGTTGAGAAGAGATTCTGGATTGAAGGAATGTACTCCTCAAGCCCAACCCAAAACCCGCTCGCCCCCCTGCGGCATCCTCTGCGATGCCTGCCCACTGGGAAGCGGCGCTGTCGCTGATAGCGCGGCCAGCACCGACAAGCAAATAACCGACTGTCAGATCCCGATTTGGTCTCCCTTCATGCCCGGAGGAGAGGCCATCGACTTTCTGCTTGAAAAAATCTATAAATATTTTCGATCGTAATATCTCTTTCTCATGACCGAACCTTCAAATCCAACCCAAGATCAATTCGGCCCCTGCGGCATCCTCTGCAGCACCTGCCCCCTGGGCAGTGGCGCTGTTGCCGAGAGCGCAGGCCAGACCCGCAAGCAGATAACCGACTGCCAGATCCCCATGTGGTCCCCCTTTGTGCCCGGCGGGGAGGCCATAGACTGGGCG